>NZ_JBSSCV010000009.1:0-103015 GCF_054060065.1 Thermostichus sp. MS-CIW-37
TGCGGTTGAGTTGGACACTCCCCCAACTGGCAAAACTCCAAAGGTAATCGGAGTTGACTTGGGCAGGCGGGATATAGCCACCGCTAGTAACGGGCGTTCTTGGAGTGGAAAACACATCCAGGCCGTCCGTGACCGGTTCAGCCGTGTACGCGCCAAGGTTCAATCCAAACGCACGAGGTCGTCTAGAAGACTGCTTCGTAGGCTTTCTGGGAGGGAACGGCGCTACCAGACATGGCTGAACCACAACATCAGCAGAACCTTGGTCAGGGATGCCCAGGCCATTGGTGCAGCACTGGCTTTTGAGGACTTGACAGGCATCCGAGAGTGCTTGAATCAGAAACCTCGGAGTAAAACTGAACGCCGTAGAGCCAATAGCTGGGCGTTCTACCAGCTCAGGATGTTTGTGGCCTACAAGGCTGCCATTGCTGGAGTGCCTGTGGTACTGGTTCCGCCCGCCTATACCAGTCAGACCTGTCATAACTGCCTGCACATCCACCCTGAGCAGGGCAAGTCCTACCGAAGCGGCAAGTCGTTCAAGTGTGGACATTGTGGCTGGGAAGGGGATGCTGACTATAACGCTGCTCAGGTAATCTCTCTCCTTGGGGCGACTGTAAACTCGCCTGAAATTCCGAAACTTAGCTGCCCTCTGGGGCCGCTAGGGATTGGGATAAAGCCCGCACCCTGCGCATAGCGCGGGTGCCGGGTAGTTTACTACGACCTGCCGTGGAATCCCAATCGGCTGGAGCAGCGGGAGGGCCGAGTAGATCGCTACGGCCAAAAGGCCGGGCGGGTCAGGGTCATTCGGTTTTTTGGGCGCGACAACCCCATAGACGGCGTGGTGCTTGAGGTGCTGCTCAACAAAGCGCGGGAGATCCACCGCGCCTTGGGCACCCATGTGCCTGTGCCGGAAGCCAGCGAGAGCGTCACGCAGGCCGTTCTTGAAGCCCTCTTCCTGCGCAGGGGACGCTGGTCTGCCGAACGCCAGCTTGTGCTCGACCTTGGCGTGCCAGAAGTGGAAGAGTTTCATCGGCAGTGGCAACAGTACGCCGAGCGCGAGCAGATCAATCGCACCCGGTTTGCCCAGCGGGCGCTCAAGCCCGAAGAAGTGCAGCGGGAAGTTGAGGCCACAGATGCTGTGCTAGGGGATCCCACGGCTGTGCGCGAATTCCTCCTGGCGGCAGCAGAGCGCATTGGTCTGCCTGTTTCCCCGGACAACCGACCGGGTGTCTTTCGGGCGAGCATCACTCCAGAGGCGACCAGAACCCTGCCTGAACTGGTCAAGTTGGCCCTGCCCTCCCCCAAGGACGGTCGGTGGCTCATCAGCTTCGACTCGCCCACGCCTGAAGGGGCGGAATACATTGGCCGAAACCACCGCTTCGTAGCCACGTTGGCCCGCTACCTCTTCGAGGCAGCCTTGAACGATCCCAGCCCCAATAGCAGGGTGGTCTCCCGCTGCGGCGTCCTGCGCACCCGTGCCGTAACCAAACTCACGACCATCCTGCTGCTGCGTATACGCTACCTGGTCGAGCAACCTGCTGCCCGATCCCTTTTATCGGAAGAAGTCCTGGTGCTTGCCTATGTTGGCCTGGGAGGCAGCAATCCCCAGTGGCTGGAGACCGGCGATGCCTTGCGGCTGCTGGCAGAAGCCCAGCCGGATGACAATCCCCCTCTGGCCGAGAAGCAGGAGCTAATCCGACGGGTGCTCAGCAACCTTGGAGACTGGCACAGGGATCCCCCTGAAGCCTGGGGCACAGGGCACTTGCTGCAACAAGCCATCCGGGATCGAATTGTCCGCCGCGCGGACGAACTGACTGCTGCTCACAAACGCGTCCGTCAGGCGGTGGCACTGCAGGTGCGGGGGCTGGCGGTCAAGCCGCAATTTCCTCCCGATCTTCTGGGACTCCTTGTCTTGCAACCTGTGGTGTCGCGATGAGCCAGTTCCCTGCCGTACGCCTTGAAGGGGGGCTTTTGGGCCCCGATACGCTGGAAAAGCTCCTTGCCGGCGAGCTTACTGGGCAGAAGCCGAAAGACTTTGGGCTGGACAACCGGCGCAGCCTGACGGATGAGATTGCCGGCGTCTTTGCCGAGGCCCGCGCCCAGTGGGAGATCTTCCGGCGTCGCCTAGAGCGCCTGCCGGAGAGCGACTTGGCCACCTCGGTTACTCGCGATGTCTGGTTGATCCCGTTTCTGAGCCTGCTGGGGTACGAGCTGCGCTACAACGCGCGCGCCTACGAAATAGACGGTGCCACGTTTGCCATTTCGCATCGCGCCGGAGAGGCGGAGGATGCACCGCCAGTCCACATTGTCGGGGTTCGGCAGGAGCTGGGGCGTCTGGCTCCCAGCGGTCGACCAAGACTTGCGCCCCATTCGCTGGTGCAGGAGTACCTCAACCGCAGCGATCACCTCTGGGGCATTGTGAGCAACGGCCTGAGGCTGCGCCTTTTGCGAGATTGCACCTTCGTGCGTCGCCAAGCCTACGCCGAGTTTGACCTGCAGCAAATCCTGGAGGAGCAGCGCTTTAACGACTTTGCCATCCTCTACCGGCTGCTGCACCGCAGTCGGCTGCCGCACAGGGCTGAAGATGCCCCAACCTGCCTGCTGGAGCAGTACTACCGGGACGCCTTGGAACAGGGGGGGCGGGTACGGGATCGGCTGCGGGATGGTGTGGAGCAATGTCTGAAGCGCTTGGCCAACGGCTTTCTGGAGCGCTCCAACAACACTGACCTGCGGAGGCGGATCGACCCGAAAGCCGGCAGCTCAGAGCCTCTCACCCCAGAGGAGTTCTATCGGCAACTGTTGCGCTTGGTCTATCGCTTTCTGTTTTTGCTGGTCTCGGAGGAGCGGGGGCTGATTAGCGACAATCCTCTCTACCGGGATCACTACAGCGTGACGCGGTTGCGGCGGCTTTTGGATCGGCAGAGTGCCTATACCGAACACGAGGATCTTTGGTGCAGCTTGCGGGTGCTGTGGAGGGTGTTCTCGAAGGAAGAGCTGGCCAACCTGTTGAAGGTCTCTCCTCTTAACGGCGAGCTTTTTGCTCCCCTCGATCTAGATACCTACAGCCTCAGCAATCGGGCTCTGCTGGAGGCCTTTTGGCATCTATCCTACTATCGGGAAGATGCTTCCGCCTCACCTCGGCGCGTGAACTATGCGGCGCTGGATGTGGAGGAACTGGGCTCGGTCTATGAAAGCCTGCTCGAATACCACCCTCAGATTGACACCTCGGGAAGGATCCCCCGCTTTGAGTTGGCCTTCGGGTCAGAGCGCAAGAGCACCGGCTCCTACTACACCCCGCCGGAGCTGGTGGCAGAACTCATCCGCTCGGCGCTGGAACCGGTTCTAGCAGAGCGGCTGGCCAAAGCCAAGCCAATGGCGGATGCCGAACAGGCCCTGCTCTCCCTCCGCGTCCTTGACCCCGCCTGCGGATCGGGACACTTTCTGCTGGCTGCTGCCCGACGGTTGGGCAAAGAGCTGGCCAAAATCCGCACCGGGGAAGAGGAGCCTGCCCCCGAGTGCGTCCGCGAGGCCATCCGCGACGTGGTGAGCCACTGCATCTATGGCGTAGACAAAAACCCCTTGGCAGTGGAACTCTGCCGTGTGGCCCTCTGGCTGGAGGCCCACTGTGCCGGCAAGCCTCTAACCTTTTTGGATCACCACATCAAGTGCGGCGACTCGCTGGTGGGGGTGGTGGATCTCAAGGTTTTGGAAAGGGGCATCCCCCATGAAGCCTTCGATCCTGCAAGCGCCGACTCTAGGGAGGCTGCCCGCTCTCTGAAGAGGCGAAATCGCACAGAGTGCCAAAATTTGCAGACGGGGCAGCTTTCCCTTCCTCTTGGCACTGAGCAGGTGGTGGCCGAGCTTAGCCAAGAGCGACAGAAGCTAGAGGCCATTCAAGACGATTCCCCGGCAGATGTGCGCCGCAAACAGGAGCTCTATGGCCGCTACTGCCAAAACCAGGAACATCAAAGGCTGGTGGAAGCTTGCAACCTGTGGACGGCAGCCTTTTTCCAGCTCCTGACCTCTGACTTCTCCAGAGCCATTACCACCAAGGTGGTGGTTGATCGGCTGGAGAATAGAAACCACCCCCAGGCCCTCGCCACCGCCGCAGCCCTAGCCTTAGAGCATCGCTTTTTCCACTGGCCGCTGGAGTTGCCCGAAATCTTTGAGCGGGGCGGTTTCGACGTTATCCTGGGCAACCCGCCCTGGGAGCGCATCAAATTGCAGGAAGAAGAGTTCTTCGCCGTCCGCGACCCGCAAATTGCCCGCGCTGCCAACGCCGCTGCCCGCAAACGGCTGATCGCTGCCCTGCCGCAGACCAACCCCGCCCTCTGGCACGACTACCAGCGTGCCCTGCACGGCGCCGAAAGCACCAGCCGCTTTTTACGGGGCAGTGGTCAATATCCCCTCACCGGCCGCGGCGACATCAACACCTATTCCGTCTTTGCCGAGCGCGTGCGTAGCCTGCTCAATATCCGGGGGCGGGCGGGCATCATCGTCCCCACCGGCATCGCCACCGACGCGACCAACCAGTTCTTCTTCGCCGATCTGGCAGGCAAGGGACAACTGGCCAGTCTGTTCGATTTTGAGAACCGCCAGCGACTCTTTCCGGCAGTGGATAGCCGCATGAAGTTCTGCCTCCTCACCCTGGCAGGATCGTGGCAACCGACGCCAGCCGGCGTGCGCGAAGCAGCGCCGATGGTCTTCGCCTTCTTTGCCACCCATGCCGATCACCTGCGCGACCCGCGTCGCGTTTTCACCCTCACAGCGGACGACATTGCCCGCATCAACCCCAACACCCGCACCCTGCCGGTCTTCCGTACCCGGCAAGATGCCGACCTGACCCGCGCCATCTATCAGCGCGTGCCGGTACTGGTGAACGAACGCACGGGTGAAAACCCTTGGGACGTGCGCTTCATGGCGATGTTCCACATGTCCAACGACTCGCACCTCTTCCGCACCCGTGCAGAGCTGGAAAAGCAAGGTTACCGGCTGGTGGGGAATGTGTTTGTGCCCTCACCCCCTAGCCCCCTCTCCCACGCTGCGGGAGAGGGGGGAAGGATCGCAGCCCCCGACCTCTCTTCTCGCGCTGCGGGAGAAGGAGGGTACGAATTACCCAAGGCCAGCCAGGAACTGATTGCCAGGGCGCGGCAGTTGCGTCGCGAGGCGACGACCGCCGAAAGCCTGCTCTGGGAATTGTTGCGTGACCGTCGGCTGCTAGGCCGAAAATTCCGACGTCAACATCCGATTGGACAATTCATCGCCGACTTCTTCTGTGACGATGCCCGCCTGATCATTGAGATAGATGGCGCCGTGCACCGTGAACCCACTCAGCAGGAACGCGACCGTTTGCGGGAGGAAATCCTGCGCGAACATGGCTTTGCCATGCTGCGCTTTACCAATGACCAGATACTCGACCGCACAGAACAAGTCCTCCAAGAGATTGCTGCCTATGTCACTGCCCATTCCTACGAGCATCCTTCTCCCCTCTCCCAAAGCCTGGGGAGAGGGGCCGGGGGTGAGGGCCGCTACCTCCCCCTCTACGAAGCCAAGATGATCTGGCACTATGACCACCGCTACGGCACCTATGAGGGCGTGCGCGACCGCTCCAGCACCCAACTGCCCACGCTTGATGAGCACCAGCACGCCGACCCGCACTTTGTTGTCCAGCCCTGGTACTGGGTGCCCGCCGAAGAAGTGCAAGCCCGCCTGGGCGACTGGCGGCGCGGCTGGCTGCTGGGCTTCCGGGATGTGGCACGTTCTACGGATGAGCGCACTGCCATCTTCAGCCTGCTGCCCAGAGTTGGGGTAGGACATACGATGCCCATAGTCCTTACGGGTGAGATTTCGGCTATTCATCTCTCGTGTTTTCTAGCCAATCTAAATGTCCTGATTTTTGATTGGGCATTGCGCCAGAAAATTGGTGGGACGCATCTTACTTTCTTCATCCTCCGCCAACTCCCTGTCCTGCCGCCGAGCGCCTACCGCGCCGAAGACCTGCGCTTCATCGTCCCGCGCGTGCTGGAGCTGGTCTACACCTCCTGGGACATGAAACCCTTCGCCGACGACGTATGGCGAGAGGCAGACGAAGGATTGCGGGCTGTGATTAGACCTCACCCCCCGACCCCCTTGCCCGCAGCACTGGGTGAGGGCTTCCCCTTCCCGCCGTTCACCTGGAACGAGGAACGCTGCGCCATCCTCCGCGCTGAACTGGATGCGTACTACGCCCGGCTCTACGGCCTGACGCGCAAGCAACTGCGCTACATCCTCGACCCGGCAGACCTCACCGAACGCGAACTGGAAGACATACTCGACCCGCGGGAAGAGGTGGCAGACCCGCTCGACCCGGCTGGCTACGCTACCCGCGCTGCTGCTAGCACCTTCCCCGGCGAAACCTTTCGCGTGCTGAAGGAGAAGGAGATACGTCAATACGGCGAATACCGCACCCGGCGGCTGGTACTGGAGGCGTGGGAGAAGCTGGCGCAGCACTCAATAAAAGCTTAGAATACACATAGATCTGCATTTCTATACACACAAGTGGCTCCTCATGCGCACCAACATCGTCCTGGATGACGACCTGATCGAGCGTGCCCGCCAGGTAACCGGCCTCAAGACCAAGCGCGAGGTGATTCACGAAGCGCTGCGTGTCCTGATTCGCCTACACGAGCAAGCTGAGATCCGCAACTTACGCGGCAAGTTGAAATGGGAGGGCAATTTGCAGCAGCAACGCCTGTCGTGCCTGCAGGACTGAGGATGATCCTGGTGGACAGCACCATCTGGATTGATTACTTCAACGGCATTTCATCGCTTCACACCGACTATCTGGATTGGGCCCTGGATCAAACTCTTATCCTGGTGGGCGACCTGATTTTGGCAGAAGTCTTGCAGGGCTTTCGCAAAGATGCCGATTTCGAGCAGGCTCGCTGTGCTCTGGTGAAATTGCATCAGGTGCAAATGGTTAACCCCTCCCTGGCGGTGAAAAGTGCGCAGAACTTTCGCTTGTTGCGTCGCAAAGGCGTGACGGTGCGCAAAACAATAGACAGTTTGATTGCCACTTGGTGCATTGAGAACAATGTTCCGCTCCTCCACCACGACAGCGACTTCGATGGCTACGAGGCGCATCTAGGATTGCGGGTTATTCGTCCATGAGGCAGAGGTGGCCTTCTGCAGACCAGTTTTCTCTTGACATACCCCCTGCCTAAAGGCAAGGGATTCTGGTTCCTGCATTCGGAGAACGCTGCAGCCGTCGGCGGGTACTGGAGGTGTGGGGGAAGCTGGCGCATTGCCGATCCCACTTCGGAGATATCTTTTTGCCGTTCAGCGGGCCGTAGATCTTGGTGGGTGCGGTTTCAAACACCACTTGCGGCATCTTCAAGCTAGGCTTGAGCTAACCAAGCGGGCCTTAAGGGCAGATTCGATGTCCACCATCTTTGATCTCCACGCCACTGTTCTGGACGACTATCGCGATTTTGTCCGCTCCTTTTTTCTCATTGCCGACCCACGGGCACAGGCGTTTGTAGACCAAGCTCTGGAAGAAGGGATCCACCTCTGGCCAGAACCCCTCCTCTAGCTCAGCCCTAGTTATGTATCTGGTCCAACCGTTGACGAGTTGGCCGAGGCGGGGCGCATTGCCCAAGAAACAGCCCGCATTTTCCGCTTTGAGGATGGCAGACCCTTTCGCCTCTACCGCCACCAGGAGGAAGCTGTTGCCAAGGCCCTAGCAGGCAAGAGTTTTGTCGTTACCAGCGGCACCGGCTCTGGCAAAAGCCTTTGCTACTTCTTGCCCATCATTGACAACTGGATTCGCCAGGGGGGATCCCGTCATCAGGTGGTGGCCATTGTGGTCTACCCCATGAATGCCTTGGTGAACTCTCAATACCAGTCTTTGCAAGCCCTGTGCGAGCGGTACGAGCGCAACTACCATCGCCCTTTTCCGGTGCGCTTTGCCAGATACACCGGGGAAACTTCGGAAAACGAACGAGACCAGCTACGGCGGGATCCACCTCAAATTCTGCTCACCAACTATGTGATGGCAGAACTCCTCCTGGTTCGTCCTGAAGATCAGCGGTTTTTGAATCCCGAGATGGGAGGGCTGCGCTTTCTGGTCTTTGACGAGCTGCACACCTACCGGGGTCGGCAAGGGGCGGATGTGGCCATGCTGGTTCGCCGCCTAAAAGGACGCTGTGGGGCCAAGAACTTGGTGCATATTGGCACCAGCGCCACCATGATCTCCCGACCAGAAGCCGACGCCCAGGAGCGCCGCCAGACTGTAGCCGCCTTTGCCAGCCGCTTTTTCGGCCATCCCTTTGGGCCGGAGCACGTCATTGAGGAAACCCTGGCCCCCCTCACCGAGGGCGGCCCACCCACGGTGGCAGAGCTGAAGAGCGCCCTGGACTTGCCTTGGCCTACAAACCAGGCCGATCTGCGCCGCCATCCCCTGATGCGCTGGCTAGAGTATGAGCTGGGCCTGGAGCAAAGTCCCGATGGCAGCTTCAGGCGCCGCGTGCCCAGGGAGCTTTCCAAGGTAGCCGCCCAACTGGCCGAGGTGGCCGCCAGGGATCCCGCAACCTGCGCCAAATCCCTGCGCCAGTTTCTGGCCCATGCCAGCAGCCTCAAAGAGGGCAGCACTTGGGGAGTCGCCTTCAAGCTGCACCAGTTTATCTCCCAGGGCCGCACCCTGTACGCCACCTTGGAGAGCCGGGAAAAGCGGCAATTTTCCCTGGAAGGGCAAATGCAAGCTGGGGAAGGGAAGCTGTTTTTCCCCGTCAAGTTCTGCCGCCAGTGCGGGCACGACTATTACCATGTCTTGAAGGCAAGGGGGCAGTTTTTGCCCTATCCCATCGGAGAAGAGATGGAGGAGGCTGAAGACCAGCAAGCCGGCTACCTGAGCCTGGATCCCGTTGAAAACGAGTGGTCGCCAGAGCAGATCCCTGAAGATTGGTACACCCCTGAGGGCAGGCTCAAGCCCAACTGGAAAAGCCGCGTCCCCCAAGCAGTCTGGGTGCGCCCCGACGGATCCTTTTCCGAGCAACCCCAGGCGGAGGCCCAGAAGATGTGGTGGCAGCCCCAGCCTTTTTCCCTCTGCTTGGCCTGCGGCGAGTACTACACCGCCCGCGAGCGGGAGTTTGTCAAGCTGGCTTCCCTCTCCAGCGAAGGCCGCTCCAGCGCCACCACCACCCTTGCCACCTCTCTGTTGCGCCATACGGCCCAGACGCAAGCGGCTCGCGACAAGCTTCTGACTTTTACTGACAATCGCCAAGATGCCTCGCTACAAGCCGGCCACTTCAACGACTTTGTCCATGTGGCCCTCCTGCGGGCCTCGCTGTATGCCGCCCTGCAGCAGAAAAAAGAGTTGGGCTTCGCTGAAGTGGCCCGAGAAGTAGTGCGGGCCTCAGGTCTTAGCCTTGCTGACATTGCCCAGAACCCCTCCTTGGATCCCCAGTCTTCCCTTGCTCAGGACGTTTGGCAGACCTTTACAGACCTGACAGAATACCGTCTCTACGAAGATCTGCGGCGCGGCTGGCGGGTTACCCACCCCAACCTGGAACAGGTGGGCTTGTTGAAAATCGAATACCGCAGCCTCAGGGAGCTTTGCCAAGGCTCGGCCCTGGCCCCTCTCCACCCCTGGTTTGTCCAGGCCGAGGTTGAGGAGCGGGAACGCCTGCTGCGGGCTGTTTTGGATCAGTTTCGGCGCAAATTGGCCATCGATGTGCGCCTGCTCAAAGCCGAGTCCCAGAGAACGCTGCGCCGACGGGCCGAGCAACACCTCAACGAGTTTTGGGGCCTAGAAGAGTACGACGAGCTGCGGACGGCCACCCGCTTTGTCCGCCAAAGCTGCGACGGAAAGGACATAACAACTTTCAGCCTGGGCCCCCGCAGCGCCCTCGGACGCTTTCTTGCCAAGCGCCTTGGGCTAACCCGGGAAACCTACGATGAGCTTTTGGGATCCCTGCTTTCTCTCCTAGTTAGCTACGACCTGCTGCGGCGCCACTCGGAGAATAGCCAGGAAGCCTACCAGCTCAACGCTGGCTGTCTGCGCTGGTGCCTGGGCGATGGCTCGCCGCCGCCAGATCCTCTGTATTCCCGCCGGGCCGAGCAGAGCGGCTACTCCTCTGCCCGCCGCCCCGTTAATCTCTTTTTCCAGCGCCTCTACCAGGCCGGGGCAGCAGGGCTGGGATCCCTGGAGGCCAGAGAGCACACGGCTCAGGTGGTTCGGCCAGGAGAGCGGGAGCAGCGAGAAAGGCGCTTTCGCGGGGAGGATCAAGCTCGACGCCTTCCCTATTTGGTGTGCTCGCCAACCCTGGAGTTGGGGGTCGATATTGCCGATTTGGATCTGGTACATCTGCGCAACGTCCCTCCAACGCCGGCCAACTACGCCCAGCGCAGTGGACGCGCAGGCCGCCAGGGGCAGCCGGGACTCATCATCACCTATTGCGGGGCTTTCAATAGCCACGACCAGTACTACTTCCGCCGCCGCCCCGAGATGGTGGCCGGTCGCGTGCGCCCTCCCCGCCTGGATCTAGCCAACGAATCGCTGCTGCGCGCTCACATCCACGCCGTTTGGTTGGCTCAGGTGCGCCTGCCCCTAGGCAATTCCATTGAAACCGTCATCGACGCGGATCGGGAAGAGCTGCCCCTCAGGGAGACAGTGGCCCAGCAAATCCAACTTGAGGAGTCTGCCCGCCAACAAGTGAAGGAGCAGGTGCAGAAGCTGCTGGCCGCCGATCGCCAACTCCTAGATAAAAGCGGCTGGTTTAGCGAGCGCTGGCTTCAGCAGGTCATTGAAGAGGCACCCCAGGCTTTTGACCGAGCTTTCGATCGCTGGCGAGAGCTCTATCGGGCTGCCACGCAGCAGTTGGAAGCCGCTAACCGCCAGCTCCAGACGACTCGCCAAAAGAAAGACCAACAGGAAGCCGAGCGCCGCCAGCAAGAAGCCCTGCGCCAGCGCAACTTGCTGCTGCAGATTGGAACCCAGCGGGAGGAAAGCGACTTCTATCCCTACCGCTATTTGGCTAGCGAAGGCTTCTTGCCCGGCTACAACTTCCCTGCCTTGCCGGTGCGGGCCTGGGTGCCCCGCGGCAGCGAGGGCGAGTTCATCGCCCGGCCTCGCTTTTTGGCTATCCGCGAGTTTGCTCCCCACAACTTCCTCTACCATGAGGGCTGCCAGTGGGAAGCAGTGGCGTTTCAGGCTCCGCCCGGCGGCCTGGAGGAGCGCAAAAGTAGCCACAAGCTCTGTTTTAGCTGTGGGGCCTTTGCCGATCCCCACCTGGATTGCTGCCCCGTCTGCGGCACCCAGTTCGATGGGCAAAACAGCCTCTTTACCCAGCTTCTGGAAATGCCCAATGTGCGCATGCGGCGGCGGGATCGCATCACAGCTGACGAAGAGGAGCGGCGGCGGCAAGGCTACGAGCTGCAGACCTTCTTCCAGTTTGCTCCCGAAAGCTCTGGCTACCGCGTCCAAGAAGCTGATGTGCTGAGCGGACAAACTCCCCTGCTGCAGTTGCGCTATGCCCCGGCGGCCACCCTGCTACGCATCAACCACGGCTGGCGGGGAAGTGGAGGGCGCGGCTTTTTGGTCAACTTTGAAAATGGGGAAGTTCCCTCGCGAGCTCAGCTTGAGCGGAACAGGGCAGGCTCGTCCAACCCAGTCCCCCTGCAGTCCATTCGCCTGGCGGTGCGCAGTACCCAAAACCTGTTGCTGGTGCGCCTGGTTCAGCCAGGGGTGGAGAATCCGCAGGCCCTGGAGACTACCCTGCGCTATGCCCTCAAGCGAGGGATCGAAGAGACCTTTGAGCTAGAAGAGACAGAGCTGGCCGCCGAGTGCATCGGCCAGGGATCCCATCAGGCCATGCTCTTCTACGAAACAGCAGAAGGGGGCGCTGGCGTCCTGCGGCGCCTGGTGGAAGAGCCCCAGGCTCTAGCGGAAGTGGCCCAAGTGGCGCTGGAGATCTGTCACTTCCAGCTTTCAGAGGCCGGGATCCAAGACCTGTGGCCCGAATGCCGAGCAGCCTGCTACGAATGCCTGCTCAGCTATGCCAACCAACGGGAAGCGCTGCAGCTTGACCGCTATCAGATCCGGGATCTTTTGGGCCTGCTGGCCAACAGCCGCACCGAGCTGCGCTCCCTGGGTCGCTCCCGCCAAGAGCACCTGGAGTGGCTGCGCCAGCTCCTGGACCCTCGCTCTGAACTGGAGCGCAGGTTTCTCGAGGCGCTGGCAGAAGGAGGGTATCGATTGCCTGACGATGCCCAGAAGTCCATCAGTGAGCCCCGCTGTGTTGTCGATTTCTTCTATGACCCCAATATCTGCGTCTTTTGTGATGGCGCAGTCCACGATGAGCCAACTCGAGCCGAGCAGGATCGCCAACTGCGGGCTCAGCTCCTAGAAGGCGGCTACCGCGTGATTGTCCTGCGCTACGACCAGAATCTTCAGGAGCAACTGGCTCGCTATCCAGAAGTGTTTGGCCAGGGGAACTGAGAAAACCCTCAGTCCTGCTGGTGGGAAAATTGATAAGCGCCCACAAAGGCCAAGATCACCGCCAAGCTGCCCAAAACCCCAACCGTGTACCAGGGAAACTGGGAGAGGAGCTGATAGGCAGCCGCCCGCATGCCGATGCTGGCGTAGGAGAGGGGCAGGCAGTAGACCAGCACCTGCAGGTAGGTTGGCAACTGGGCGGGATCGAAAAAGGTGGCCCCTAGGAAAGACATGGGCGTAATCAAAAAGTTGGTGAGCACTCCCACACTCTCCAGGCTGGGCACCTTCAACCCGGCAATCACTCCAATGCCGGCAAAAACGGCACAATTGAGCAGCAGAATCAACAGCGATAGAGGGTGGAGAAGGCCCCAAGCGCCGGTGCCCAGCACCCCCACCGCCAAGACGCCCAGGGCTGTCAGCAGGCCGCGGGCAATGCCCGCCAGTACCTTGCCCAGATGCAAAGACAAGGGGTGCACCGGCAACAGCAGCAGTTCTTCAAAGCTTTTGGTGAAGAGCCGGGATCCACAGATGGAGAAGGTGGTGCCGGCAAAGCTGATGGTCATGGCGGAAAGGGCCACCATCCCCGGCAAAATAAAGCGCAGGTAGGAGCCTGCCGCCGTGGATCCGGCCACCTCGGCCAAAGCTTCGGCCCGCAGGGATCCCCCCAAGCCCACCCCAAAGGCGACAATGTAGATGAGGGGGGCCACCAGACCTGAGGCCACCACCTGCCAAACTCGCCCCCGCAGATCCAGCCAGTCCCGCCAGAAGATGGTTAAACTGTCTTCCCAAATTTGCTGATAGGGTAGGGTCAGGGCACGGTTCACCATACGTTTTCCTCGCCGTTCACGGGTTTTGGGCTTGCCGTCTTGTGTCCGATTTTCTGCCACCACTCCGGTTGGGCACCGTTGGCTAATAGCCGTAGTAGTTGGAACGCCACCAAGCCACCGGCAGCGCCAACGCCTTGCTTAGGGTGGATACGTAGGCGCGAGTGCGAAAAACCTGGTAGTGGTTGCGCTCGATGGCGTTGAGGATCTGCCGGTAGAGCATCAGAGAAGCGGCCACCGGCCAGCGGGAGTCGGGTTGCAGGGTGGGGATCCCCCGTTCGGCCTGGGCGTAGAGCTGTCTGGCCCGTTGGATCTCGTAGTCCATTAGAGCCATCCAGCGCTCGTCGATAACATAGTCAAACAAATCCCGCTCAGAGTAGTTGAAGCGGCGCAGATCTTCGAGGGGGATGTAGATCCGTCCGCGGCGGGCATCTTCCCCCACATCCCGCAAAATGTTGGTGAGCTGCATGGCGATCCCCAAGGCCACCGCCTCTTCGCGGCCATCCCGGCCCGGCACAAATCCCATGATCTCCGAGCACATCAGGCCCACCACCCCGGCCACGCGGTAGCAGTAGACGCGCAGATCTTCCCAGGTGGCGTAGCGCCGCGTATCCAAGTCCATGCTCTGCCCCAGCAACATCTCGCGAAACGGCTCGATGGAAAGGCGGTAGGTGCGGATGGTGTGGATCAAAGCGAGGTCCGTGGGGACTTGCGGCTCGCCTCCCTGGAAGAGCGACTCCAGATGGGATCCCCACTGCTCCAACTTGCTGCGGGTGACCTCCACCTCTGCCTGGCTGGCCTCTAGCCCATCCAACAACTCGTCCGTTTGCCGCAGCCAAGCGTAGATGGCCCAGATGGCCCGCCGTTTGGGTCGGGGCAAGAGCAGGGATCCCAAGTAAAATGTCTTGGCGTGCTTGGCCGTAATCTGGCGACAGAGGGCAAAAGATTGCTCAAGCGGACTCATCTGGCTATCTCCAGGAGCACAGGGCCAGGATAGAGAAGGAAGAGGAACGGCGAGGGCACATATCAACACTACGGGAAAGCGGACGCCGCGGATAGCCTAGAAGAGGTTGTGGGGAAAAGAAAGATTCAAAAGGCATAGGAGGCGGACGGCGGAGAGCTAGACCCCCGCAGCTGCCAGAGTTGAGGCCGAGACAGAAGCGCGTTGAAACGGGATCCCTTGGTTGATGGCTTCAGCCGCCCATTTGCCGGAGAGAATCGCTCCCTCCATGCTGCCCAGGAAGGGCTGTAGGGTGTAGCTGCCCGCCAAGAAGAAGTTGGGAATAGGGGTAACTTGAGTGGGGCGATACTGCTGTCTGCCAGGGGTAGCCTTGTAGACCGAGCGCGGCGTTTTCACCACCACCCACTTGCGCACGCGGGCGGGGTTGGGGCCGGTAAGGTGCTGGGGAAAGAGTTTTTTCAACTCCTCCAGCGTGGCGGCAAAGATCTCCTCATCGCCGCGATCAATCCACTCGGCAGCCGGAGCCAGCACCAGCTCCAACATGGACCGCTCCGGATCGGCATAGGCCCGGCAGGTGTTGCTCATGTCGGCATACACGCTCAATAGCGGCGAGCGGGAAAACAAGGAGTGATCGATGTGAGTGATCTTGCGGTCAAACCAGATCTGCAGGCTAATTACTGGCACCCCCTCCAGTTCACGCAGCTTTTGGAAAAAGGGGATCCCCCACCACTGCGCCGGCAACAGCTCCTTGAGGGCATCCACCGAAAGGGCCGAGACATAGGCATCGGCAGTCACCTCCACCGGCCCAGAGGGGGTGGCCAAGCGAAACCCGGCCACGCTGCCGTCAGGGTTGAGACGAATGTCCTGCAACGCCGCGTTTAGATGAACCTCCCCCCCACGGGCCACAATGTAGTCCACCATCGGCTGACACAACCGCTCTGGGGGAGCGCCGTCTAGGTAGGCAATTTTGGAGCCATCCTTCTGCTGCAAAAAGCGGTTCAAGGCCGTCAGGGGCACCATCGCCGAGATCTCATCCGGGTTGATGAAAGCCAGGGCTTTGGAAACGGCGATGAAAATATCGGTGTTGACCCGCTCATCGATGCCCTGTCGCCGCAGCCATTCCAAGAGGCTGTAACGATCCATCTGCTCTACATAGCGCTGGCCGCGAATCATGGCCGGCACCAGCCCCAGGGCAAACTTCACCTTTTCCCCCCAGGTGAGCATGTCGTTGTTGCGCAAGATGCCGACAATGGCATTGAAGGGGGCGGGAATATCCGGCAGGTCGAAGCGGGAGTAGGTGCCCGGCTTGTCCGGCTGGTTGAAGATCAAGCTGTGCTGTTTCCACTGCAGGCGGTCGGAAATGCCCAGCTCCGCGAACAGTTGCAAGGTGTTGGGGTAGGCGCCGAAAAAGTTGTGGAGTCCCGTCTCGATCCAGTCGCCGTCGGCATCTTTCCAGGCAGCCACCAGGCCACCCAAAACATCCCGCCGCTCGAAGAGGAGCGGTTGATGCCCGGCATCGCAGAGATACTTGGCACAGGCCAGCCCGGCCAGCCCGCCACCAGCAATGGCAACACGCATGAGGGTAACGACAAAGCAACATTTTTATTCTATTTGCAAACCGTTACAATTGCCGGGGCCAAGGGGCAGACGGAAGGCCGACCCAGCAAAAGCAGCGGAACAAGGGGATCCCTGAGCCCATCGGTCTCGCTGCCGGGATCCCAATCGCTGGTAGGATACATACGGAAGAAAAAGTAAAGATTTTCCGCAGTCCGGGGGGAAAGACAACGATGGCCAAACAAACACTGGGATCCCTGCTGTCATCCGGCTTTGATCTGGCCGGCAAGCGTGTGCTGGTGCGAGCCGATTTCAATGTCCCCTTGGACGCCCAGGGCAACATTACCGATGACACCCGCATTCGGGCTGCTCTGCCCACCGTCCAGGCCCTCATCCAAGCGGGCGCCAAAGTGATCCTCGCCAGCCACCTGGGCCGCCCCGTCAAAAAAGACAAAGAGACAGGCGCGGTTAAGATCGCTCGCGAGGGCAATAGCCTAGCCCCCGTGGCCACCCGTCTTTCTCAGTTGCTGGGCCAGCCGGTCGCCTTTGCCCCCGATTGCATTGGCCCCGAGGCCGAGGCAGTGGTGAACGGCCTGACCCACGGGCAGGTGGCCCTGCTGGAAAACGTTCGCTTCTACCCAGAAGAGGAAGACAACGACCCGGAATTTGCCCGCAAGTTGGCCTCACTGGCGGACTTGTTCGTCAACGACGCCTTTGGCAGTGCCCACCGCGCCCACGCCTCTACTGCCGGCGTTACCGCCTATCTCCAGCCTGCTGTGGCTGGCTACCTGGTGGAAAAGGAGCTGCAGTTTCTTTCGGGCGCCATCGAGAATCCGCGGCGCCCCTTGGCGGCCATCATCGGCGGCTCCAAAGTGTCCAGCAAAATCGGCGTCATCGAGAGGCTGCTGGAGAAGGTGGATAAGCTCCTCCTCGGCGGCGGCATGATCTTCACCTTTTACCAAGCCCAGGGCCTCAAGACCGGCAAATCCCTGGTAGAAACCGACAAGCTGGATCTCGCCCGCTCCCTGATGGAGAAAGCCAAAGCGCGAAGGGTGGAGCTGTTGCTGCCGGTGGACGTGGTGGTAGCGGATCGCTTTGACAAAGACGCCAACGCCCAGACGGTTTCCATCCACCAGATCCCCGACGACTGGATGGGTCTGGACATTGGCCCAGAATCGGTAAAAGCTTTTCAGTCCGCCCTGCAGGGGTGCCAAACCGTGGTCTGGAATGGGCCAATGGGCGTGTTCGAATTCGACCGCTTTGCCCTGGGCACAGAAGCCATTGCCCGCACCCTGGCCGATCTCACTCAAGCGGGAGCCACCACCATCATCGGCGGGGGAGACTCGGTGGCTGCCGTGGAAAAAGTGGGCCTGGCCGACAAAATGACCCATATCTCCACCGGTGGCGGAGCCAGCCTGGAGCTATTGGAAGGGAAGGTGCTGCCCGGCATTGCCGCTCTCACAGAAGCGTAGGTTCCTCCTTCGGGTCGCAGCCCCTCCAATCCAAAAACCAAGCCAAAAAGTAGGGGCTGGATTCAGCCCCTCCTAACTTTAGTCGGTGTAGATCGCTGCAGCGATGGCGAGACAGGATCCGGCTTAGTGCATCACCACTTTAACGTTGGCGTTGTTCAAGCCAGGACGCTTCACCTCGGCCAAGGTCTTGTTGACGGCGTACTTCTGGTTGATGGAGTTGATCAACTCGGTCTGGTTGTGCTTCTTGGCCACGCCCCACAAATCGGCAATCAGGTCGTAGGAACCGTCGGGATTCTTCGACCAGCCCAGATCGTAGTCGCCTTCCAACTGAGCCACGATGTCAGCGCGAACACGCTGGCCGTTGTAGCCACGCACGTCGGCGTTCAGCTTAACGGTGTAGCCGAGATCGCGCAGAGAGTTGATCAGGATTTGGCTATCGGTGATCTTGGTACGCAAGGTGCTAAAATGAGACATGGTGTTTCTCTCCTGTGTGTAGGGGTTGGAACATCGACACAAACAATGGGCACTGTTCTTTGGGGAAGGTTTGGGCCCTGCCGTCCCTGCTTCTGTCAAGGTAGCTTTGGATCCTCACCTCCTCCTAGAACTCCAGCCGCTGGTACTCGGCTACAGAGGCCGCTGCAGGCCGAGCCCGCTGCTGGGCCCATTCCCTCAACGCTACCACTTGCTCCGTCATGGTGCGAGATAGCGGTTGAGTTGCTTTCGTTGCTGCCAAAATGTCCAGTTGGGTAAATTCGCGGTTCTGGGCAAACGCTTCGTACATGGCAGCAATCAAAACTTGTTCGATCTCCGCGCCGGAGAAGCCTTCACAGGCTGCGGCCAACTGGCGCAGATCAAAGCGGCTGATGTCGCGCCGCCGCTTCTTCAGGTGGATCCGAAAGATCTCGATGCGCTCGTTGATGTTGGGCAAGTCCACGAAGAAGATTTCGTCAAAACGGCCCTTGCGCAGGAATTCACCCGGCAGACGATCCACACGGTTGGCCGTGGCCATGACAAAAACCGGCGAGCGTTTCTCCTGCATCCAGGTCAGGAAGGAGCCAAAGATGCGGCTAGAGGTGCCCCCGTCGGAATCGCTGGAGCCTGCTGACCCGGCAAAGGCTTTGTCCAGCTCGTCGATGAAAAGGATAGCAGGGGCAAGAGATTCAGCAGTCCGCAGGGCACTACGCAGATTTGCTTCCGATTTGCCCACCATGGAGCCATCATAAACGCGGCCCATGTCCAGACGCAGCAGAGGCAAGCCCCAGAGACGAGCCGTGGTTTTGGCGATCAGCGACTTGCCACAGCCAGGTACGCCCAGGATCAGCATCCCCTTAGGCTGGGGCAGTCCATAGGCGCGAGCTCGCTCGGTAAAAGCTTCAGAGCGTTGCAGCAGCCAGCGCTTCAGCTCTTCCAGACCGCCCACGGCGTCGATGGTCTCGTCCTCTTCGATAAACTCGAGAATGCCGTTGCGCCGGATCAGTTGCTTCTTCTCAGAGAGGATGATGTCTACTTCTGCCTCGGTGAGGCGACCATGCATCACCACGGCCTTGCGGTAGACTTTTTCTGCCTCGTCCTGCGTTAGGCCCAGGGCCGCCTTGAGCAACTTTTCGCGGGTATCAGGAGCCAAAGGCAGGGAGCGCGGGATCTGCTCCAGCTGGCGGTTGAGGGCGCGCTCCAATGTGGCCATGTCCGGCAGGGGGAAGTCCACTACGCAAATGTCTTTCTCCAGCTCGACCGGGATCACCTGCACCGGCGACATGAGCAGGATGGTTTTGTGGGATCCCTTCAGGCTGGCAATAGCATCCCGCAGCCAGCGCTTCACCTCGGTGTTGTCCAAGAAGTCATGTAGGTCTTTGAAGACGCAGATGGCGGGATCCTTTTGCTCCATGACCCACTGGATGGCGGGCTGGGGGGATTGGGTGTTGTGCTGGGTGAGGCTGCGGGGGTTGCCGTATTCGACGATGCCGTGGGTAACTGTCCAAATGAATAGGCGACGCTGAGGCTTAAGGGTGCGGGCAATTGCTGCCAGAGCCGCTTCTGCCCGTTCCTCCTCTGGAGTCAGCAGGTACAGCAGTGGGTATTGAGCTTGAATGAGGATGCTTAGCTCTTGCATGGGAAACACCAACTGCAGAGGGGAAATTTCAGGAGCCGCCAGGACGGTTGAAAAATGGGGTTCGAGTTGTCTAGGTATTGGATTGCACTTGGGAGTACGCCCTTGTTGGATGGATTTTGAGAGGATTTTAGAAGCCTTCTGTGTTGCTGTCTGCTCCTATCAGCTCAAGTTCCTGAAGGGGGCCCGCTTGGGAGCGTTCTAGCAGGGTACCAGAGCATCCTGCCGTTGCTCTTCCGAGCCAGCAGCCGATCCCCAGTATTCTGGCTCCACCTCTTCAAGGATGGCTTCGGCAGCCGATGTCTGGTGCAGGGAAACCACCTCTCCATCGCGGATAACAAATGGGTGACTACACTTGGGACATTGATGGACACGATAGGCGCTACCTTGTACCCCTTCAATGACCTCTGGGTGAAGCAGATAGAAGGTAATGGCCTTCTCTGCCACTGCCGACATCGGCTCCCGCTCCACGGCAGCCCGAATCTTCAGATTCCGGTGCAGCTCAGGTGAGAGATACAGGGTCACCTTCTGCTTGGACTCTGTGCCTTCCACTACCTCTGGCCGATGATTCATGGCTAACCGCTTTCTTTGAATTGCTTGCCAAACTTGGGGACTATCATAGCCAGTCTGCCGGCTTGACGGCAAGTTTTTAACAATCTGTAACAAACAATTTTCTTGATGGCCCTCTGTGGATACCTGCGGCTGGGGGAGTAGGCTAGGTGGAAGACAAGGAGCGGAATGTCCAATCCCTATGGAACGCTTGATCAACACCCTCAGCAAAAATTTCTCTAGCTGGGGCCGCCGTGCCCTGGTGCAGGCCAGCGATGGTTTGGCCAGCTTGAGAGACACTGCCGTGGATAACGGCAATCTGTTACTCTGCAAGGCTCGCATCGCGTTCGCGGATGCCAGCTTCACCACCCTAAAGGCAATTCGGTCTCGCTTTGGCGCCAGTCGCTGACGGTTGGGCAGAAGCACCCTGCTAGCCGCCCAGATCTTGCAGCCGATAGAGGCTGGCATAGAGCCCGCTGAGGGCCATGAGCTCGGCATGGGATCCCTGCTCTTTGAGTTCCCCCCGCTGCAGAACCAAGATGCGATCCACATCGCGGATGGTGGAAAGGCGGTGGGCGATGATCAGGGCGGTGCGATCCCGCAGCAGGGTGTCTAGAGCCGATTGCAGGAGGGCTTCGGTGCCCACATCCAGGCTGGCGGTGGCTTCGTCCAAAACCAAGATTTTGGGATCCCGCCACATGGCCCGCACAAAGCTGATAAGCTGTTTCTGGCCGCTGGAGAGGTTGCTGCCCCGCTCTCGCACAGGGGTGGCGTAGCCTTGGGGCAAATTGCGGAGGAAGTCATGCAGGTTGAGTTGGCGGGCGACCTGCTCCACTGCCGCTAGATCTGCCTTCTCTCCTAGGGTGATGTTTTGCTGGATATCCCCGGAAAACAAAAATCCATCCTGCAGGATTACCCCTAGGTGGCGGTGCAGCTCAGCTTGGGGGAGATCGCGAATATCGACACCGTCAATGCGAATAGATCCCTGGGTTACGTCGTAGAGACGGCAGAGCAAGCGAATGATGGAGCTTTTCCCGGCTCCCGTGGGCCCCACCAGGGCAACTTTCTCTCCGGGGCGGATGGTGAAGGTGAGGTCTTTCAGCACCCACTCCCCGGGGTTGTAGGCAAACCAGACGTGCTCAAACTGCACCTCTCCCTTAGCATCGGGGGGTAGGTGGCGGGGCTGAGCGGGATCCCGGATGGCAACCGGCAGGCTGAGGATGGCGTCGATGCGCTCGACGGCGGTGAACCCCGCCTGTAGGGCCGTAAACTTTTCGGCCAACTGCCGCAGCGGGTTAAAAAACCGTTGTGAAAAGAGAATAAAGGCGTAGAGGCTACCGAAGGTGAGGGGTTCCCTGGGCAGGGGCAGGGATCCCGTCCATCCCCCTCCAAGTGAGCCCCTACCGGCTGACATCACCTGCTGCCCGCCCACCCAGAGCAAAGCCGCCACGGCCAGCCAAGACACCCACTCCAAAACGGCAGAAAGGGCAGAATCATAAAGGATGGTTTGATCCACTTCCCGGATGTAGCGGCGGTTCATGGTTTGAAAAATCTCGCTATTGAGCCGCTCCCGCCGAAACAGTTGCACCACGGTAATGCCCAAGATGTTCTCCTGGATCCAGGAGTTCAGCTTGGAGAGTTCTTCGCGCACGCGAAAGTTGGCATCCCGAAAGCGGCGCTGCAACTCGAGGACAACAGCGCTGATGGGCAGGACGATGAGGATTAGCAGCAAGCCCAGATCCCAGCGTTGGCTGAGCATGACCACCGCGATCACCCCCAGAGTAAACAGGTCGCTGACAATGCCGACGGCACCGGTGGAAAAGACATCCCCCAAGGCTTCCACGTCGCTGGTGATGCGGGTGATCAACTTGCCCACCGGGGTGCGGTCGAAAAACTGAGCCGGCAAGGCCAGAATGTGGGCGAAGAGATCGTCGCGGATGTCGCGGGTCATCAACTGCCCCAGCTTTTGGCTGACATACCCTTCCAGGGCTTGGAAGAGCCAGCGAACCAGTACCGTTAGGATCAACAGCCCCACATAGGGCCAAAGGTCGGAGAGGATCCCGGCCTCACCTCGTTCCAGCGCTCGGGCAATGGGGCCATCCAGAGCCCGCTGTAGGATCAGAGGCTGCACCGCATCCGCCAAGGCCAAAGGGGGCAGAAAGGCCAAGGCCGCCAACACCAGCCTGAGGTGCCGACGGGCATAGGGCCAGAGCAGCCGCAGCAGCCGCCAATCGCTTTCTCGCCGAGGGCGGGGATCCCTACTTAAATCGGTATCGGGGGGAGAGGCGGCAAGGCTCACAGGCTTACACCCGAGAACAACAAAGACAACTCATAGAGAGCACTGATCTACTCTAAGCGCTCTCCCTGAGGGAGAGGGAGTTTGGGATCCGCAAGGGTTTCCTCGCCATTGGGAATGGCTATAGCTGCACCCCTAATGGCTCTGGGACGGACGGAAAACTGGCCGCTTCAGGAGCTTCTGGCCGCTCGGTTCGGGCAGGCTGTAGGCAGCTTGATGAGGAGAAACCGGCAATGTCTTACTCAACCTCTTACTCCGTGTCTTACTCGAAAATCTTTTTCCCAGTTTGGGTGGCGGGGCTGCTGTTGTTGATCGGCGGCGGGATCCTGTTTGGCCTGTTGCGGGCTTTTGGGCTACCTATTGGGGAGCTGGCCGATTGGGCCATTGGGATCGCCAGCTTTTGGTGGCTGGTGGTGATCGTCACCCTTCCCTGGAACCTCTACTTTCAGGCCAAGGCCGTTCAGCAGGAGGCGGTTGTGTCTCAGGAACGAGGGATCCCGGTGGAAGATTCAACCTTGGCTTTCCTACAAAAGCTCAGCCGCTGGTCGTTGCGCATAGCCATTGCCCTGCATGGGCTGTCGGCTCTGGTTTTCTACGGCCTGGCGGCTGGGCAGGTGACCCCCCTCGGCTACCCCAGCGCTGTGGCTGCCCTGTTGTTAACAGCTCTGCGCCCGGCCATCCGGGGCTACGAGTATTTGGCCGACCGCTTGGCCCAGTTGCAAGGGCAAATCCAGATCCCTCGCGAAGATGCCATCGAGTTGGCCGAGCGGATAAAGCAGTTGACACGCCAAGTCGAGCAGTTGCAGGAGCAATGGGATCCCGGCAAACCTGGCTCTTGGGCCCAACAAGAGGAAGAAACCCGGCGCTACCTACGGCAGGAGCTGGCTACGCTCAAGGCCCAACTGGAACAGTTGCGGGCCAGCAACGAGCTAGACCACAGCCAACTGCGCCAAGAGACCCGCCAAGCTGTGACTCAGCTCAGTGTGGATAGCCAATTTCTCGGCCATGTGCGGGAGATCCTGCGCTTCATCAAGGAAGCCTAGCGGGATCCGTTGTTCAGCCCTTCCAACTGGGCGGCAAATTGAGAAGGAACCAGCTTGGTGCCCACGCCGGCATCGGTCAGCAGCTCCAGCAATAGGGAATGAGGGGATCCCCCATCCAGAATGTGGGCCGCCCGCACCCCTTGTGCCAGGGCGCGAATGCAACACTGCACCTTAGGGATCATGCCGCCCCTGACCACACCTGTTTGGATAAGCTGGCGGGCCATCTCGATGTCCAGCAGGGTAATCAGGGAGCTGGGATCCTGGGGATCCCGGAGAATGCCAGGGGTGTCGGTGAGCAAAATCAGCTTTTCTGCCCCCAGAGAGGCCGCCAGTTCTCCCGCCACCGTATCGGCGTTGATGTTGTAGGCTTGGCCCGTCTCATCGGCAGCCACACTGGAGATCACCGGAATCTGTCCACCTTCCAACAGGGTTTGCAGCAACTGGGGGTTGATGCTGCTCACTTCCCCAACAAAGCCAATCTCCGCCCGGCCCTGGGATCGCGCTTTGATCAAGTTGCCATCCCGCCCGCACAGCCCCACCGCCGATCCGCCGGCCAAGCTGATGAGCTGGACGATCTGCTTATTAACCTTGCCCACCAACACCATCTCCACCACTTCCATGGTGGCGGCATCGGTAACCCGCAAGCCATCCACAAACTTGAAGGGAATGTCCAGTTTTTGTAGCCAACTGTTGATCTCCGGCCCCCCCCCATGCACCAACACCGGGCGGATCCCCACACAGGCCAGAAAGACGATGTCTCGGAGCACCTCGGCCCGTCGCTCTTGGTGCACCATGGCTGCGCCGCCATATTTGATGACAATAACGCGGCCCTGGTACTGCTGAATGTAGGGTAAAGCCTCGATGAGGATCTGCGCCCGCGTAAGGGGATCACACGCCGACCCGGTCGCCTCAGAAAGGGAAGAGTTGGTTTGCACTGCTGTAAGTCCCTAGAAGTCCAGAAAACCTGACCTAGAGTATCCCATTCTGCTTGCAAAGCAGATCTCAGGCTTTGGGCGTCAACTGGTGGTTTTTTTTCAAGCTCGCTTCCCCAACCCAAGGACAATTTGGTTGAGGAATCGCCGTCAATCTTCAGGTATGGAACGGGATCGCCAGCAAAGGCAATAGGGACAACCCCAACCAGGCCCAACCCCGAATGGAAGAAGAATGGGGTAGGGGATCGACGGGCCCTGACTCTGCCTGCTGCAGCAGGGCATCGATACGCTCCTGCAGCCGTTGCCCTGAGTCTGAACTCACGGCCATTGCAAAGCCAACCCAGGCCGCCGCCGGTTGCTCCACCACGCCATAGCCCACCACCTGCAGCAGGGCCTCTCCCAACAGCAAGGGATCCACCCGTTGGGCCGCCCAGCGATCCGCCCGCAGCTCCCGTAGGGTGAGCAATTCCTGCCAGAGGGCCTCGGTGTTGGGCAGCCAGCCGGTGAGGCGTCGCAGCCAGCCCACTCCAAACATCCAGAGGGTATCGCGGTAGTGGCGATGGGCCTCTTCGTGGGCGATTACAGCCCGCAAGTGCTCATCATCCAACTGCTCCAGCAGGCCGCGGCTGACCACCAACTGGGCATTCCACACCCCCACTTGGGCAGCAAAAGGGATCTCCAAATCCAGCACATAGGCCGGAGAGCCATGCAAATCCACATGGGCTAAAGCTTGCAGATGGGCACGTCGATAGGAGCGCCAGTATTCCCAAATCCAGTGCAAGGCCACGCCGCCGGCCACGGCCAGCAACAGCAGAGCACAGCCGTAGCAGAACCAGCCCCCCACCCCGGCCATTTGTCCCCACGGCCCCATCCAGGCCAAGGCCAAAGCAGTGGTCAGCAACAGCAGCGGGGGCAGCAAGAAGTGGATCCAAGCCCGCTGCCAACGTCGGCCCCATCCCCCACTCCTGTCCAGGCGCACCTGGGCTCGCCACAGGCAACTGAGGCCCAAGCCCAGCAATAACATGCCCAAGTGGCTCATCGCGGATCCCTCCTGGCTTGACGGGCCGCCCGCAGCCGTTCGGCAATCGCCCGCAACTGGGACACGCTGGCCTGATCCAGGCTATCGGCAAAGGCTGCCACCGTATCGGGATCCCCCACGGCCAAAAATTGCTGCAGGTGGGTGAAGGCCCTGAGGCTGGCCGCTTCCTGACGAGAAAGACGAGGCCGCCACAGCATCGGCAAATGCCGCCCTTGGGGATCGGTGCGGCGCTCACAGCTCACCCAGCCCTTCTGGCTCAAGCGCTGCAAAACTGTAGTCACAGAGGCATAGGCCAGCTCCCGATCCGGATCGGCCAAGATGCGCTCGTGGATTTGACGGGTGCTGGCGCTGCCCAGATCCCAGAGGATCTCCAAGATTTCCGATTCCAGAGGGCCCAGCGATAGTTGCTTGGGGCGATGCTTCGGCAACATAACCTTTTCCGGTGTAGGAACTTTTATCTAGACTAACTGTTGGAGTCTCAAGCCCCGCAGCCATTTTAAGGATCCGCTAAGCTCGAAGATGGTGGTTCTTTGTGCTGTTACTTCCCATGGCTGCTCCCACCTACCACACCATCACCTTCGGCTGCCAAATGAACCGCGCCGATACCGAGCGCATGGCCGGGATCCTGGAGTCCCTGGGGTATGTGGCCACCGAAGATGAGTTGCAGGCGGACTTAGTTCTCTACAACACCTGCACCATCCGCGACAACGCTGAGCAGAAGGTCTATTCCTACCTGGGCATCCAGGCACAGCGCAAGCGCAAGAACCCGGCCATCAAGCTGATCGTGGCCGGCTGTGTGGCCCAGCAAGAGGGGGAGAAATTGTTGCGCCGCGTCCCTGAGCTGGATCTGGTCATGGGCCCCCAGTACGTGAACCGCCTTGGGGATTTGCTGGCGCAGGTGGAAGCCGGAAACCAGGTGGTGGCCACCGATCCGGTTGAGATCCCAGAAGACATCACCAAGCCCCGCCGCGACAGCCAGGTCACTGCTTGGATCAATGTCATCTACGGTTGCAACGAGCGTTGTACCTACTGCATCGTGCCGCGGGTGCGAGGGCAAGAGCAGTCCCGACAGCCCCAGGCCATTCGCGCCGAAATCGAAGACGTGGCCAGAGCGGGCTACCGCGAGGTGACGTTGCTGGGGCAGAACATCGACGCCTACGGACGGGATCTGGATCCGAAAACCAACCTGGCCAGCTTGTTGCGCTTCGTCCATTCGGTGGAAGGTATTGAACGGATTCGCTTTGCCACCAGCCACCCGCGCTACTTTACCGAGGAGCTGATCGCCACCTGCGCCGAGCTGCCCAAAGTCTGCGAGCACTTCCACATTCCCTTCCAGGCGGGCAGCAACGAAGTGCTCAAGCGGATGCGGCGCGGCTACACCCACGAGCGCTATCGCCAGATCATCCAGCTCATCCGCCAATACATGCCCGAAGCGGCCATCAGCGCCGATGCCATTGTCGGCTTTCCGGGAGAAACAGAAGCCCAGTTCCAAGAAACCCTGCAACTGGTGCAGGATATCGGCTTTGACCAAGTGAACACTGCTGCCTACTCCCCCCGTCCCGGCACCCCTGCCGCCGAGTGGCCCGACCAGGTGCCTGAAGAGGAAAAAAGCGACCGCCTGCAACGGCTGAACCGACTGGTGGCCGAGGTGGCTGCCGCTCGCAGCGCCCGACTCTTAGGCCAGGTGCAAGAGGTGCTGGTGGAAGGCCCCAACCCGAAAAACCCCCGCCAGGCGATGGGGCGTACCCGCGGCAATCGCTTGGTGTTCTTCGAAGGGGATCCAGAGCAACTGAAGGGATCCCTGGTGCCGGTGCGCATTACCGCCACGCGGGCTTTTTCGTTGACCGGCGAGGCAGTTGCCGTTGGCACTATCGGCTGAAGATTATCTCTAAATTGCCAAGCCCACGACGAGGATCGAACTCGTGACCTCCCCCTTACCAAGGGGGTGCTCTACCACTGAGCCACGTGGGCAAACCCGATGGTGGGCCGAGTTGGATTCGAACCAACGTAGGCGTAAGCCAGCGGATTTACAGTCCGCCCCCTTTAACCCCTCGGGCATCGACCCATTGACACCGGTCTTTCATCATAGCAGAAGGTGTTGCCCAAATCAGACCTGCTCCCATCATCAGCCGCCTTAATCGAGAGGCCAGAGCTGGGAAGCCATCGGATCCTCGTGCAGACAATGAGGTGGCGCCAGAGCTAGCTACAGAGGGAAGCTGCCGGAAAAAGCCGGATCGGGTCGGGGCTGGACATTTTTCAAGACAAGCTGAACGCGGAACTTGATATCGTTGAAAACAGTCCTTCGGCCCCTGACCATGATTTCTACCCTCGGCACTCCTACCCATCCAGAGCAGACCCTTTCTCCCAACCAGTCTTTGCGCCCCTTGACCAGCCGTATCAACAGCCGGGGGCACTTGGAAATTGGGGGGTGCGACGTGGTGGAGCTGGTGCGCCAGTTCGGATCCCCTCTCTACATCCTGGACGAGTGGACGCTGCGCCGCGCCTGCCAGCTTTACCGCGACACCTGGGCCCGCTGCTACGCCGGGGGATCCCGGGTTTTGTACGCCACGAAAGCCTGGAACTGCCTGGCCATTTGTGCTCTGGCTCTGCAAGAAGGGCTGGGGTTGGATGTGGCTTCCGGCGGGGAGCTGTACACAGCCCTGCAGGCGGGGGCCAAAGGTGAAGATCTCTATCTGCACGGCAACGCCAAGTCTCTTGAGGAGCTGAACTTAGCCCTGGAGACAGGCTGTACTGTGGTGGCGGATAGCCTGTACGAGCTGCAGCAGGTCTCGGCCCTGGCCACACCCGAACGGCCAGCGCGGCTGCTCCTGCGGGTTAACCCCGGTATCGACGTCCACACCCACGAGTACATTCGTACCGGGCAAACCGACAGCAAATTCGGCATCGGGCGATGGCAATTGCCGGAAGTGCTGGATTTTTTGGCCGCCCATCCTCAGTTGCAGTGCGTCGGGCTCCACGCCCACATTGGGTCGCAGATTTTTGATCTGCAGGGCCACCGAGACCTGGCGGGGGTGCTGGCCCAGATCTGGCGGCAAGGGCTGGACAGAGGGCTGCCCCTACAAGAGCTCAATGTGGGTGGGGGCCTGGGGATCCGCTATGTCGAATCCGATGATCCCCCCTCCATCCCGGAGTGGGTGGAAACTGTGGCGACGGCGGTGCAACAAGCCTTTGCCCAGGCTGGGATCCCTTTGCCGAAAGTGCTCTGTGAGCCCGGACGATCTGTGATTGGGCCGGCTGCCGTGACCGCCTACACCCTGGGGGGGCAAAAGCGGATCCCTCCCAGCGATGACCTGCCCCAGGGACGCACCTACATCACCATCGACGGTGGTATGTCCGACAACCCGCGCCCGATCACCTATCAAGCCCGCTATACCGCCCTTCTGGCCAACCGACCAGAGGCAGAGGCCACGCAGCGGGTAACGGTGGCCGGCAAGCACTGCGAGTCGGGGGATGTGCTGTTGAAGGATGTGCTTCTGCCCGCTCCAATGGCAGGAGAAGTGTTGGTGGTTTTGGCGACGGGAGCCTACAACTACAGCATGGCTTCCAATTACAATCGCTTCCCTCGGCCAGCCGCGGTGCTGGTCAACGAGGGAGAGGCCCAGTTGATTGTGCGGCGAGAAACTTATGCCGACCTAATCCGTCAGGATGTTCTGCCAGAGCGGTTGCTGCGTTGAAGGGGAAGTTTGCCCATACCCATCTGGTCAGCTAGAAATCGCAGGAGCCCCGCACTGTACCCGTAGGGTCAGTGCCGGGAGGAATGCGCTTTGATGAAGTACAATGAACTTATGGGCCAAGTCCTGACCGTCTCCTGTAAGCTCAAGGCGTCCCAGTCGCAAGCCGCCAAATTGGACGCGACGATGGAGGCTTTTGGCCAAGCCTTGAACTGGGTCAACCAGAACACGCCGGAGAAGATCGTCAACGCGGTCAAACTGCAATCCCTTTGCTACTACGAGATTCGAGCCCGGTTCGGCTTGTCCAGTAACTCGGCTCAACAGGTGTGCAGACGGGTGGCAGGCGCTCGCAAAGTGGCGAGACAGCGCAACCGTCCGGTTAAAGAGTTCAAGCGTAGGTTCGTTACCTACGACGCACGTATCTTTTCATTCCGCGAGAAAGACTGGACGGTGTCGCTGACCACGGTGGAAGGGAGAGAACGCTTTGAGCTAGCCATTGGCAACTACCAGCGTGGGATGCTGGCTGGTTCTAACCCCAAATCGGCCACCCTAGTCCAGCGGAAGGACGGCTCCTACTACATCCAGATTTGCGTAGAGAAAAACCCGCCCAAGCAACAAGATACCGACAAGGTGATCGGGGTGGACTTTGGAAGGACAGATATTGCCCATACGTCAGAGGGGGACAACTGGAATGGACAGCAGTTGAACAGAGTCCGCGACCACTACTCCCGGTTGAGGGCGGTACTCCAACGCAAAGCCAGTAAGGGCACCCGCAGTTCGCGGCGCAGATGCAGAGCACTGTTGCAACGGCTGTCTGGCAAGGAGAGACGCTTTCAAGTGTGGGTCAATCATCGCATCTCCAAAGCTATTGTCTCTAGGGCAAAAGCTACCAACAGCGCTATTGCTCTGGAAGACCTGACAGGGATCCGGGAAAGGGTCAATCAACAGCCACGCAGCAAAGCCGAGCGGCGTAGGACCAACAGTTGGGCGTTCTACCAACTACGTCAGTTTCTGGAGTACAAGGCGAGGGTTGCAGGGGTTTCTCTGATTCTTGTGCCGCCCGCCTACACGTCGCAGACCTGCCACAAGTGTTTGCATATCCATCCCGATCCTGCGCAATCCTATCGCAGTGGCAAGTCGTTCAAGTGTGGGCACTGTGGATGGGAAGGGGATGCGGATTTGAATGGTGCGAATGTGATTGCGCTCTTGGGGGCTGCCGTAAACCAGCCTAGAGGTCCGGGCTTGTTTTGTTCTCTGGTAGAGCAGAACAGGCTCAGGGCTACTGAAAGCCCGCTCCGTACCGCTTAGCGGTCGGAGCCGGGTAGTTTACTAGAGGCACAGCCTTTCCTGGCAGCGCCGACCGCAGCCAACGCACCTCATGCGAGAAAGACTGGAAGACAGCCAGGAGGTGAGTGGTAGGCTGGTCTGGGGGCCGCAGTCCAACAGGGGTTCTGAGGTGCAGAACGGCACAGTCAGAAGGCCCGCAATGAGGGGAGCGTGAACGGGGTTTTTCGCCATGCTGGCGGCCTTATGGGCTTGGCTACAGCAGTTTAACTTTCTCAGCCTCTTGGACTGGGCTCTGGCCGTCTTTCTGTTGGCCTTGGCTCTCTATTACACCCGCGAGAGTCGTGCTGGGGTGCTGGTGCGGGGATTTATAGTGCTGTTGGTGCTGTACCTGGCCACAGCCTCTCTGCCCTTGGTTCACCTGATCTTGGATCGCCTGCTCCTGGGCGCAGCCGTAGCCATGGGCGTGCTCTTTCAACCGGAGTTTCGCCGGCTGCTGGAGCAACTGGCAAGAGCTATCCGCATGGAGTGGCCAAGCAACGCAGGCGACGACGAGGAGGATCCTGAGGAAGATTTGGTGGAAGAACTGGTGCAAGCGGTGCGAGAACTTTCCCAAAACCGCACAGGAGCGCTGATTGTCATCGAGCCAGAGCAGCCGATTGACTCGCGGGTCTTTACCGACAAAGGGGTACCTCTGCAGGCGCGGGTGTCGCGGGAGATCCTGCAGACCATTTTCCAGACTTCAACTTTGTTGCATGATGGGGCTGTGGTCATCCATCGGGATCGCATTCGCGCAGCGGGGGTAATCCTACCGGTTTCGGAGCGGGCCGCCTCTCGGCAACTGGGCACACGGCACCGTGCTGCGATGGGGATCACAGAACAGACCAATTGCTTGTGTATTGTGGTCTCAGAAGAAACGGGCTGCATCTCGCTGGCGGAGGGTGGGCGCATCGAGCGACCTCTGACCAGTGCCAAGTTACACGAACTGCTGGTACAGCGGTTGCGCAATCCCCGCGATGCCAAAAAACGAGATGCTCCGCTAAAGGGATTGTGGGCCCACCCCTGGTTTCGCAATGGGCCGCTGCGCTGGTGGGGATCCCTCTCCGATCTAACTAAACTCTTTCGCAAACCTGAGAAAACCCTCCCGAAAGACTGATCCCCATGACCCTTTCTCCTGCCCATCTTCTGCACTTGCCTGCCGACCTGGATCCCCAGTTGTTGCCCCGCCATGTGGCGGTGGTGATGGATGGCAACAGGCGTTGGGCGCAAAAACGGGGTTTACCCCGCAGCGTTGGGCATCAGCGAGGGGTAGCGGCCCTGAAGGAGCTGCTGCGCTGTTGCAATGATTGGGGGATCCCGGCCCTTACCGCCTATGCCTTCTCCACCGAGAACTGGGGCCGTGCCCGCGAGGAAGTGGATTTCCTCATGACGTTGTTCGAACAGGTGCTGTGGCGGGAGTTGGGGGAAATGGTGCAGCAGGGGGTGCGCATCCAGTTTGCCGGCCAGTTGTCGGCTCTGCCCCACTCTCTGCAGGAAACCATCGTGCATGCGGTGGAATGCACCCAGCACAACAAGGGCATTTGCCTGACGGTGGCCCTCAACTACGGGGGAAGACAGGAGATCCTGCAGGCCTGCCGCTCCATTGCCACCTTGGTGCAGCAGGGGCTGCTGCAGCCGGATCAGATTGACGAGGCCCTCTTTTCCCAATTTCTCTACACCACCGGCTTATCGGATCCTGATCTGCTGATCCGTACCAGCGGCGAGATGCGCATCAGCAACTTCCTGCTCTGGCAGATGGCCTACACCGAGCAGTATTTCACCCCCATTCTCTGGCCGGATTTTGACCGAGCCGCTTTTCACCAAGCCTTGCTTAGCTATCAGTCGCGGCAGCGGCGGTTTGGCAGGTGAGGTTCCAGGTTGAATATCTGTCGCAAACCGGCAGCTAGCGCAAAAAGCTGGTCACCAACCACATCACCGTAAACGTGATCCCCACCAACAGCGCGCCAGGAGCATCGCCACCGGTGAGAGGAAGGGCAATGCCGTAGGCCAACATCAGCCCCAGGCTCAGGCCCGCCAGGGCCAAGAGAAAAGCGCGAATGAAGCGGCGCTCTTTGCGGTACAGGAAATAGATACAAGCCATCAGCCCCAAGGCCAGTTGCAGCGAGGGGTACTCATCGGGAGCCAGGATAACCCAACCCCCCAGCCCACCCAGCAGCGCCGCAGGCCAGAGGGCATCGGCGGTAGAGGGGGTATCCAACCAGCGGCTGACCCAGGGGGGATTTTGGGCAGCAGGGCGAGGCAAACTCAGCTCCGGCTCAGGATGGGCAGCCCGTTGTTCGGCGTAGCGAATGCGATCGGGAACGGCGATTTTGCCCTCTTTGCGCAGGCGCAGGCGCTGCATCAGGATGGCATCGTAGGCTTGCTCCACCCGCTCTTGCTGCTGTTCATCGGCGCCCAAGCTGGCCAGGAGCCGAGCCCGCGCCGATTGAATCTCTTCAAAAGAGGCTTCTTCGCTAATTCCCAACACCTGATACGGACTCATCTCAGCCATAGCGACCAGCCCTTTAACTCTCTATCACCTTAACCCAGCCTGCCCAACCTTCGATCCGGCTACGTGACGGGGATCGACAACGGGGATTGAGTTGCCGCATTCCCCAAGGCTACGGATTTGGAGATGGAGGCAAGCTCCGTTTGTAGACATCGGGCTACATACTCGACCGCAGCGTAGGTGGTGGCTTTGCCAAGGCTAAGGCGAATGGATCCCAGTGCCTCGGCTTCCGAATAGCCCATGGCCAAGAGGATGCGGCTGGGGATCAGTTGGCCGCTGCTACAGGCGGAGCCGGCGCTAATGGCGATCCCCTGGCGGCTCAGAGCCCTGACCAGCACATTCCCGGGGATCCCTGCGGTGCAGTAGCTGAGGTGGTGGGGCAGACGCTGCTCCAAATCCACAGGGCCGGTCAGCCGCAAACCGGGCACCTCCGCCAGCAACTGGGCCAAATGCCGTTGCAATTGCCGTAGGCGGGCCGTTTCTTGGGACAGCTCCTGGGCCGCCAGAGCCGCCGCCACTCCCAAGCCGACAATTCCCGGGATCCCTTGGGTACCGGCGCGCAGCCGCCGTTCTTGCCCGCCCCCCCGCAGCAGCGGTCGCAGCTCCACCCCTGGGCGCACGTACAGTGCCCCCACCCCCTGCGGCCCGTAGAGCTTGTGCCCGGAAAGGGAGAGCAGATCCACCGGCAGTTGTGTCAGATCCAACGGGATCCGCCCCACCGTCTGCACAGCATCGCTGTGGAACAGTACCCCAGCTTGGCGGCAGATGTGGCCCAGCTCGGCAATGGGTTGCAGGGATCCCACCTCATTTTGCCCGTGGACGATGGAGACCAAAACGGTGTTGGGCTGCAAGGCTCGGATTAAAGTCCGGGGATCCACCTGGCCGGCGGCGTTCACCGGCAGACGGGTGACCTGCCAACCCTGGGACTGCAACTGGCGGGCAGCATTTTCCACCGAGGCGTGCTCGACGCTGGAGATGATGAGATGTTGGGGAGTAGAGTAGCGCTGGGCCACCCCAAAGAGGGCCAAGTTGTTGGATTCTGTCCCCCCCGAGGTAAACAGCAGCGCCTCCGGCTCACAGTTAAGCAGCTCGGCCACCTGCTGCCGCGCCCGCTCCATGACCATGGCGGCCCGTTCTCCCCACCCATGCAAGCTAGAGGGATTGCCCCAGCTTTCCTGCATCGCCATCCGCATGGCCTCAATGACCTCGGGCCGGGGGGGAGTGGTGGCGCTGTGGTCGAAGTACAGGGTGGGATCCAGAGGCAACATGAAGACTTCACAACCCAGGACTCAATGTCCTCATCTTAGTGCGGGGTTGTGGTCGGCTCATACCCCTTGGCGCAGCCGTTCTAGCACCCCGCGATCTTCGAGGGTGGAGGTATCGCCACTGATGCCGGCGCCAGCCGCCAAATCCCGCAGCAAACGGCGCATGATCTTGCCGGAGCGGGTTTTGGGCAGGGCCTCGGTGAAGCGAATTTCGCTGGGGCGGGCAATGGCCCCGATTTCGGAGACCACATGTTGCATCAACGCTTGGCGCAGCGCTTCGCTGGGCTCATAGCCCTCCGACAGGATGACAAAGGCCACGATCACCTCGCCTTTGAGGTCATCTGGGCGACCGACCACAGCCGCTTCGGCAACTGCAGGATGAGACACCAAGGCCGATTCAAGTTCCATCGTGCCGAGGCGATGTCCTGCCACATTGATGACATCGTCCACCCGGCCCATCACCCAAAAATAACCGTCTTCATCCCGGCGGGCCCCATCCCCGGCAAAGTAGAAATACTGCCCATCTTGGGGAGGGATCCGCTCCCAGTAGCTGGTGCGGAACCGCTGCGGATCTCTATAGATAGTGCGCATCATGCCCGGCCAGGGGCGACGGATCACCAAATACCCCCCTTCGGGTGCCGGGTTCCCCTCCATATCGACAACATCTGCTTGAATGCCCGGAAAAGGACGGGTAGCCGATCCCGGCTTGGTGGCGGTAACCCCCGGCAAGGGCGAAATCATAATGCCGCCGGTTTCGGTCTGCCACCAGGTATCCACAATGGGGCAGCGCTCGTTGCCGATGACGGTGTGGTACCACATCCAAGCTTCGGGATTGATCGGCTCGCCAACCGTGCCCAACAGGCGCAGCGAAGAGAGATCATGCCGACGGGGCAGGGCGTCGCCACTTCTCATAAAGGCCCGGATGGCCGTTGGAGCAGTGTAAAAAATGGAGATGCGGTGACGGGCGATTAACTCCCAGAAGCAATCGGGCTTGGACGGTCGCGGCGCCCCTTCGTACATAAACACCGTTGCCCCGTTGGAGAGGGGGCCATAGACGATGTAGCTGTGTCCCGTGATCCAACCGATATCGGCAGTACACCAGTAGATGTCTTCTTCGTGCAAATCGAAGATCCACTGGCAGGTGATGTGGGTGTAGAGGTTGTAGCCGCCGCTGGTGTGGACAACGCCTTTGGGCTTGCCGGTGGTGCCGGAGGTGTAGAGGATAAACAGCATCGCCTCCGAGTCCATCGGCTCGGCAGGGCACGCTTCCTCCAAGCCAGGAGCCAGCTCATGCCACCAAACATCTCGGCCTGGGGTCATCGGCACGGCTTGCCCCGTCCGCCGCACCACCAAGACGTTTTCGACAGTGGGCACTCCCTCTGCCAGCGCCAAGTCCACCTGCGGCTTGAGGGGGACAATCGCATCTTTGCGCCAGCCCCCATCGGCGGTGATCACGGCTTTGGCTTCCGCATCCCGCAGCCGCTCCTTGAGAGCCTCCGCGCTAAAGCCCCCAAACACCACCGTATGGGCTGCCCCGAGCCGAGCACAGGCCAGCATGGCCATGACGGCTTCCGGGATCATCGGCATGTAGATCCCCACCCGATCCCCTTTTTGAATGCCCAGGGCCTTCAGGCCGTTGGCCCAACGGCAGACCTCGCGATGGAGCTGCTCATAGGTCAAGGTGCGAATGTCCCCCGGTTCTCCCTCCCAGATCAGGGCCAGTTTTTGGCGGCGGCCATTTTCCAGGTGGCGATCCAAGCAGTTGTAGCTGAGGTTGAGCTGTCCTCCCACAAACCACTGCGCCTGGGGAGGATCCCAGTGCAACACCTGCTGCCAAGGCTGAAACCAGTGCAACTCCTGCCGAGCCAGCCGTTCCCAAAAACCTAAGGGATCCGCCTCGGCTTCCTGACAAAGCTGTTGGTAGCGACTGGGGGTGATGCGGGCCTGTTGCACAAACGAAGGGGGCGGGGGGAAAAGGCGCTTTTCCTGCAGGATGGATTCGAGGGCGGGTTGAGACATGGTCAAAGATGAGTGAGGAAAAGAAGTTCTGCAACGCCCACAGAAGGGCGAGGGGATGGAATTGCAGTAGAATACAAATCCCGGCGAGGGTAGGGCAAGGGATGGGCAGGCAATCTCAATTGATTGTAAAGATTCTGAAGATTTTTTGAATGAGAAGTGGTTCAGGGGTATTCCCAGGCAGGGCTCAGGTGAAAAAGGTGGCACGTTGGCGGTGCATCACCACCGACTCCACCAAGCCGATGGCCAGAAAATTGGTCAGCAGAGCCGAGCGGCCATAGCTCAAAAAAGGCAAAGGCAAACCGGTAATGGGGGCCAGGCCGATGGTCATGCCGATGTTGACCACTGCCTGAAACAGGATCATTGCCAGCACCCCAATGGTGATCAGGGATCCAAAATTGTCCTTGGCCCCTTGGGCAATCCAGATCAGCCGCGCACACAGGATCCAGAACAGGATCAGCACCGTCAGGGTGCCCACAAAGCCCATCTCTTCCCCAATGGCGGAGAAAATGAAATCCGTGTGCTGTTCGGGGATAAAGTCCAGTTGGGTTTGGGTGCCCTGCTGGATGCCCTGTCCCCAGAGGCCACCGGCCCCGATGGCAATGCGGGATTGAATGAGGTGATAGCCGGATCCCCAAGGCTCTTGCATGGGATCGATGAAAATCTCCAGCCGCCGCCGCTGATAGGGCTTGAGAAGGTGCCAAGCTAGCTGACCCAACTGCCCCGAGAGCAGGTTGATTACCCCAAAAGTTACGGCCCCCGTCCACTGCCAGGGGAGACGCCAAGCGGCCAACCCCGCCATTCCCAGACACCAGAGCAGCCAAACCCAAAGCATCCAGCTCAGCTCTGGGCGAGTGTGTAAGCCATAGAGAATGGCTCCCACCCCCGGCGACAGGAGCAAGAGGATCCAACTGCCCTTGGCTCCGGCCCAGTAGAGCATGACCAGGACAATCACCACAAACACCAGGGCAGTGCCCAGGTTGGGCTGCAGGAAAATCAAGATCCAGGGAGGAGCAATGACGGCAACGGCCACCCAAATCTGGCTGAAGTATTTGATCGGCCAGTGGTGCAGGAGAGCGGCCAGGGTGATGATTACCCCCAGCTTGGCAAACTCAGAAGGCTGCACCTGAAAGCCGGCGATGGAGAGCCAGCGCTCCGCTCCTCCGCCTGCTGTGCCGAAAAAGAGCACTGCAATTAAACTCGCCAAGGTCAAGAAGTAGGTGAACCAGTGCCAGCGCAACAGCCGCTCATATGGAATCCGGGCCACCACTCCCAAAAACGCCAGGCTGATCCCGGCCATGATCAACTGCTGTACCCAGTAGTGGCTGATGGGCCGCTCCCAGACCGCACTGCGGATAGCAACAATACCGATGCCCGTCAAGGCCAGCACTGTGGCCAGCAAAATGCCATCGAACTCCCGCCAAGGAGCCAAGATCTGCCGCAGGAGCTTTTTCCACCCAGGCTGAGAAGATACCTTTGGGTCAGCGTTGCCCAGCAATAGACCCGATCCTCCAAAGCAAGGCCAGCCTCAGTTTGACATACCCCCTGCCCTACCGACTTGTTTTCTCATCACTCGCGTTGAGTGTCGATTCCTCGTCGATCCATTTTCTGGCGTGTTCGCCTCCTCTGATAGGGCCTCAGTAGTGCTCCGCACCGCTGTCGCGAACAGGTCAGCCCTCCTCAAGTTGATCCTGCTCAGATTGGCTGGACTCAGGATTCTTTCATTCCCAGCTCTGCAGTTGCCCTAGCCAAGCGGAGATGTGGGATCCCACTTCTTCTCGACGCCGTTCAAAATTGGCTGCCGTCCAAATGAGGAGCAGGCCCAGCAGGATCCCAGTGGCCCAGAACAGCAGCGAATAAGCTGTCACCAGTAGCCATCCCTGCCGCAGGATCCCCAGCCCAAAAGCCAGCGTGCCCACGAAGAGATAAGCTCTTACCCGCAAGGCCAAGCCCAGCAGACCCAAAGCTAAGCCAAGCCCCACCGGCCAAAATCCCGCCCACAGTTGCCCGTGGGTTTCCACCATCACCACCAGCAGCCATGTGCCCAAGGAAACCAGCCGCAGCCAATGTCGCCCCTGTCGCCCGCTGGCTTCCTGTAATCCCGGATCCACCTGAGCCACATAGAGCAGGGATCCCACCAAGGGTAGGGCGGAGAACGTGAGAGAAGACCAGTCCTGTTGCTGGATGTAATCCCAGAGGATCCAGTTGCTCAAAAACAAGCTGATGTAGCCCAGGCGCACCTGGGATCTCCAGACGGACAGCAGAGCATAGTAGGTTGCCCCCAACAGCAGATTAAGGGTGTTGTTTCCTCCCCCGGTTACCAGAAACGCAGTCAGGGGTAGCACCAAGGCCGTATTGTGCCAGGGATCCGACGGCCAGCCCCACCCTCGCCAGGGCAAGCCATGGTAAACCAGCCCCAGCCCACAGAGCAGGGATCCAGCCCATCGCGCTATGGATAGCTGCGGCAGCCCCAGGAACACACTGCCCAGCAGAACCCCAGCCCCCTGCCAAGCACTGAGGTAACCCCAGACCGTTGGCGCCCAATTTCGCTCTGTCGGAGATTCTGAAGTTGAGGTTCTCGCCTGTCCGGCGGCATAGGCCACCAGGCCGGATCCCGTCAGCACCCAGAGCCCCTTCCCCCAAGGGCTGAGAGCGAAACTCCAAAGGGCGAGGCTGGCCAAGCCCCAGTTGCCGGCACCTATCCGCTGCAGCCAGGCCGCTTTCAGCCGCAGGGTCGCCACCAGCCAAGATGGACAGAGGCAGTAGCCCACTGCCAAGAGCAGCCCTAGCAAAGCTGTCAGCACCGCCGCTTCGTCCTCCCAGAATTCCCCAGTTTGCTGGCCGAGAAAGTAGACCCAGCTCTCGTAGGCCGCCAGCGATATTCCGAAAGCTCCCAGGATCCCCTTCCGGTTGGTAGGAGGAGGGCCTTCCTGTTCGCGACAGGGGTGCTGCTCCGGTGACTGTCGGCGCCCCACGCCCAGCAGCACGATGGAGAGACCTAAGCTGCCCAGACCTGTCAGCTCGCTCCATTCGAGTTCGAGATGGGATCCCAGCCAGCCCAAGCCGGCATAGATCAGCGGCGCTGTCCCCCAGCAACTCAGAGCCTTGACCCGCTGCAGGAGTTGTCCCCCTGAGGACTCCGTCCCACCAGCGCGATCGGGCCGCTCAAAGAGGAGTTTCTCCGGCCCAATCCAAAAGAGGATCCCCAGGCTTAGATTGATGACGGCAAGCAGAGGGGCAACAGGACGGGATCCCTGTACCACCCACAAGAGGCTGCTGGCCACCAACAGCTCCAAAGCCCAGATCAGCCCATAGGACAGCCCCTCCATTACAGACCATGAGATGGCCGACGAAGCCTCCTGACCGCTGCCGCCAGTTGAGACATCCTCCGCCCTGGAAGGAGACGGGCTTTCGCTCTCCAAGCCAGCAGGATGGACACCGCCGTCGCGATAAAAAGCGGGAGCCACTTCCACCCAAAGCCGCAAAACAATGGCCACCAGGACAGTCCCAGAGGCCAGGGTCAGAGCCACTGGGGAATCCAGGTACTTTCCACCACCGATGCGACCTGCTTCTGGCTGCAATGTCTGCAACGTTAGGGAAAGTAAAAGTACGATCCCCAGCAGAAAGCCAAAGCCATCCAGCACCGGTCGGTAAGCTGCCCGAAGGCGGGGAGAGAGGTAGTGGAACGGAGTCCCTAGGCTGTAGCGACAGCCGCTAGTGCTCCGCACCGCTGTCGCGAACAACAGCAGCACCCCCAAGGCCGTCAGCCATTCTGACTCCGTTAAAGCGGGGAACAGCCGATGGATTCCCACCAGACCGAACCCCCAGCCAAACGTCACTGTCAACAGCACCTCTGCTGGAACAACTGCGTTGGCGGTGTGGAGCTCATGGTCGGCGGAGGGGAAAGAGGCCCACACCCACACCTGAGTGGCCATCAGCAGCAACCCCAAGCCCAGACCCAGAAACTCAACCCCCGGCCTTCCAAAGGTGAGTAACTGGGCCAGCAAAAGGGAGAGAACTGCCGGGAAACGCAAAGACCCGCGCTCCGGGATCCCCTGCTGCCAGGAAAGGGATCCCACCTCCCCTTGCTCTGGGATCTGCAGCCAGCGGGGCATGAACTCCAGGGGGGGCAGGGCCAATACCTGAGCTGCCGTCAAAACAAGAGGCACCAGCAGCCACAGCCAGCCAAAGGATTGTTCACCCGTCGCAGACAACTCGGGGAGCCGTTGCAGCAAAAACGCCAAGTAGCTGGATCCCACCAACACCGACCCTATGCCATCTGCACTTCGCTGCCACAGCCCCACGGGCAATCCCCAAAAGCGCCCTGACCCACCCAGAGCCACCCGCCCTGCCCATTCCAATAGACCCACCAACAGCAGAACCACTCCCCAAGCGGACAAGCTAGTGCTCCGCACCGCTGGCGCGAACAAGTCGGGCAAAAGCCAGCGGATCCCGGCTAGCAGTGCCCCCACTCCGTAGGCGTGGGTCAGGAGTACCCAAAGAAAGTTGGGAGTTTCTCCTGATCTGGACTTTTGTTGTAGCCACCAGGCCAGGATCCCGGCGCTCAAAAGCAAGTGCCAAAAGCGAATGGCCGGATAGGGAAGGCTCAAGAGCAGCAGGGATCCCCCTAGCCCCAAAACCAAGCGCTCTGTTGGTTCCACCAGCCCAGAAAAGTCTGTCTCGCCGGCTTCTGGAGTGCTCCTCTGCCAGCGGGCCGCCAACCCCAACCACAGCACCTCGTAGGGCAGTAGCACCAACCCCAGCAATCCCCAGGGGGAATCAAGGGGCTGAAACCAGTTGATCACTGTAGCCACAACTGCTTGCCGCCAGCTTGGGGGCCACACCTGCCAAAAAGCCCAGCAAGTTTCCAGGCCCAGCAAGAATAGCAACGTCAAATGCACCCTGAGGATCTCGTCCTGCTGACGCGACTGGGTGTGTCGGCGCAGACGCCCGGTTAGAACATGGATCCCCAGCAGGCTAATGCCCGGCAACTGCCAGCCGCTGAAACGGCTCTCCGCCAAGCCAATGGCGGCCAGCAGCCAGCCCACCACCAACAGCACCCAGCTTCCATCCCACCAGCGGGAGAGCATCCCCTCCTGAGCGCCTTCTGCTACGATGTACGGGGATCCCTGGGGCCATTCCGCTGCCAGCCAACCCAACAGGGCCACCGCCAACCCCAACTGCGACACTTGGACATGCCCAGACAGCAGCCCCCGCAGGATCAACAGGGATCCGGCAGCCCCGATTAGCCAGAGCCTGGAGCCCCGTAATTCTAGAGACCGGCGGCTCCAGGTGTAAATCACGGTGCTGAGGATCCCCAGATACAGGATCCCCAGGGCAACCGTGGGGCGAAGCTCCTGCGGCCCCAGGCTCCAGAAAGCGTGCAAGCCGGAGAGGGACAAAAAGTTCACCAAGGTTCCATAAAAGGCGTATCCGGCACTAGTGCTCCGCACCGCTGGCGCGAACAAACCCAGCGAGCGCACCTGCCGCCCAGCCGCCAACGGGATCCCCAGCAGCAAGCCCAGCGCCAGGATACGGATCCCCCAAGGGATCCCCAGCCCATCCAGCGCCCACACGTTCACCGGCACCAGCAGCAAGGCAATGGCCTCGAGAGTCTGGCCGGTTAGACGCAGCCCTTCCTGCCGCTGAGCCCACCCAGCGCCCACCCCAAAAGCCGCCGTGTAGGCCAAGAGCACCCCATACTGGGCAGTTGGGGAAAATTGCTCCCAGCGGCTGGCCGCCAGCACCCCGGAGGACACCACCACCAAAAACAGGCCCAGCAGCAACAGCCAAGTCACGCTTAGCTCGGACAGCAAGTTCCGCAGCAAAACAGCCAGTGCCGGGGGAGAGGGGGACAAGGACTCCGTCCGAGTAGCGCGATAGTGCTCCGCACCGCTGGCGCGAACAGGTTGAGGGGCAGCTTGGGGCTCTTCTCCCGCCTCAACTCCAGATCCAGCCAGGCGAGCATTTCTTTCCCGCACCATCCCCGGGATCCAAATCAAATCCAGGAGCTGTCCGATCCCCAGCAGCCCAAAGGTCAACAGCCAGAGCAAACCCGTCCGCCAGCGGCCCAGATAAAAACGGTGCAGGCCACAGATGCCAAACAAACCCAAAATCCAGAGCACGTAGGCCGAGCCAAGACGGGCCGGGATCTCGTCGCCAGGGGAAACTGCCCCTGGCCTTGCTTCTCTCTCCTCCGCCTCCAGCCGATACTGCTCCACCAGCAGGCGAAAGTGCTTTGGGGTCAGTAAGCCCAGCTCCAGCCAAGCTCGCAAACCTCGCAACACCTGCTGCCGGGATCCCCGAACGGTGAGCTGCAAAAGGACGTCGTCCGAGGAGGGCGAACGGTCAGATTGCGGCTCCTCTGTTCCTGAGGGCGGAGCGCGATCCTGGGATCCCATGGCCGGACTCCTTGAGCAAAAAGGCTTGGGGCCACTGCTACTCTAAGCCTTGCTCTGTCCGGTTGCCATGCTGTTCTCAAATCCTTCTCTTGCTCCGGCAGAGTGTCAGTTCCTGCTGATGCGACCAGCCCTCTAAACCTCAGTTGGGATCCCTGGGATCTCGCTGCTGTGAGTGCTGCGCAAGACGGGAAGCGTCATCATCTGTCCCAGGCGTGAAACGGTGAGCTCCGCCGCCGGAATGGGCTCCGAGACCTGTCCGCCGCTGAACACCATCACCCGGTTGCTGTACAGCAGGATCTCGTCCAAATCTGCAGAGGCAAAAAGAATGGCTGTACCCGTTTGGGTGCGTTCTAGCAATTGCCCCCAGACCCACAGCGCCGACTCGATGTCCAACCCTCGCGTTGGGTGCTCCATCAGCAACAGGGTCAGGGGTGTGGGCAAGAGAGCCAACTGGCTGCGCTGCTGGTTGCCCCCCGAGAGTTGCTCCACCCGGCTGTAGGGGTGACCGCGAATGCTGAAGTGTTCAATGGCCGCTTGGGCCTGTTGACGGGCCAGAGCCCAGTTGATCCAGGGATCCTGCTGCTTGAGGGCAAAATGCTCCTGCAACGTTAGGCCGGGGATCAGCCCTTCCCGCAGCCGATCCGCCGGAGAAAACCCCACCCCACAGCGCAGGTAGTCGCCGTAAGGACGGCCTGTCATCTCCTGCCCCCTCAACAAGATCTGGCCCCGCCTGGGCGGCAACAACCCTGCACAGGTGAGAAGGAAAGAGCGTTGCCCACTGCCCTCCAAACCAGCCAACCCAATCACTTCCCCCGGCTGCACCGCCAGATCTGGCAAAGCCAAGGCAAACGGCTCATGCCGCACCACCAGGGAGCGCAACTCCAACAGGGGATCCGCCCTCCTTTGCGGAGAATGGGGCCGAGCCGGGGGTGCCAACTCCCGCCCGAACATCCAATCGATCAACCGCTGTTCCAGCAGGGCAATGTCCTCACCTCTAACAGGCAGCTCCCCCACCACCTCCCCCTGCCGCATCACCGTCACCCGATCGCAAAGGCACTCCACATCGGCCAGCTTGTGGGAGACGAAGATCACCGATTTGCCCTGCTCCGCCAACCTTCTCAGAGCCGCGAACAGAAGATCTTTTTGCGCTGCAGAAATGCCCGTCGTTGGCTCATCCAAAATCAAGGTGTTGATCCCCAGGGAAAGCAACCGCAGCATTTCCAGTTGTTGCCGTTCCCCCACCGTCAAGCTGCCGATGGCTCCATCGGGGTTGAGGTTGAAACCAAACTCTTCACAGGCTTTCTCAAGACGTTTCCGGCTTTCTCGCAGCCCCAAACCCAAGCGCCCCCGCTGCCCGGCAATAAAGTTTTCCAGCACCGTCAGAGAAGGAAAATCCAAGGGATCCTGGTGCAACATGCCAATGCCCAGGCGAATGGCTGCTGCAGGGCTGTCGATGCGAACCGGTTGCCCATCGATCCAAATCTCCCCCTGATCACAGCGCAGAAAGCCGCTCAGGATTTTGACCAAGGTACTTTTGCCGGCCCCGTTTTCCCCAAGCAGGCCGTGGATCGTGCCCGCCTCCACCCGTAAGGACACATCGCGGTTCGCCTGTACCGCCCCAAAACGCTTGTGGATGTGCAGCAGCTCGACCTTCATTCTGCTCATAGTAACCTGCCTCCCCAGAAAATCCCCAAGAATACAGTTGCTGAGGTTGCAAGTGCTGGTGCTACGATAGCGACAGCTCGCCGTTAGGCGTTGGCTGCGGACGAGTTCAGCATCGATCTGTGGTTCGCCCTGCCCCTCTTCTCCGCCCTTCCCCCCTGCCACCCATCTCGGATAGCAACCGCCTCAAAATCTTCTCAGGCAGCGCTAACCCGGCTCTGGCTCAAGAGGTGGCGCGTTACTTGGGCATGGATCTGGGCCCGATGTTGCGCAAGCGCTTTGCCGATGGCGAGCTGTACATCCAAATTCAGGAGTCGATTCGGGGTGCCGATGTCTACTTGGTGCAGCCCACCTGCCGCCCCGTCAACGACCACCTAATGGAACTGCTGGTCATTATTGACGCCTGTCGCCGCGCCTCTGCCCGGCAGATCACCGCCGTCTTGCCTTACTACGGCTACGCTCGTGCCGACCGCAAAACGGCAGGACGAGAAGCGATCACCGCCAAGCTGGTGGCCAACATGATTACCCAGGCGGGAGCTCACCGCGTGCTGGCTATGGATCTGCACTCGGCCCAGATTCAAGGCTACTTCGACATTCCCCTCGACCACGTCTACGCCCAGCCGGTATTACAGGCTTACCTCAAGGAAAAGGGCTTGCTCGACGAAGACATTGTGGTCGTCTCTCCCGATGTGGGGGGTGTGGCTCGTGCCCGTGCCTTTGCCAAAAAACTCAAGGAAGCCCCTCTGGCAATCATTGACAAGCGCCGCCAAGCCCACAACGATGTGGAAGTCATGAATCTGATTGGGGATGTGCGGGGGAAAACTGCCATCCTTGTGGACGACATGATCGATACGGCAGGCACCATCTCGGAAGGGGCAAAATTGCTGCGCAAGCTGGGGGCCAAGGCGGTTTACGCCTGCGCCATTCACCCTGTTTTTTCTGAGCCGGCCATTCAACGCCTGCGGGGTGGCCTGTTTGAAGAGGTGATCGTCACCAACACCATCCCCATCCCTCCAGAGCAGCACTTTCCCGAATTAACCGTTCTCTCGGTAGCCAATGTGCTGGGGGAAGCGATCTGGCGCATTCATGAAGATAGCTCCGTCAGCAGCATGTTTCACTAAAGTTTCTCCAGAGTATCGCTAAAGTATAGTGGGTGCAGGGTGGGCGCGCCTGCTCCTTTTCCCTGTGGAGATCAGCCCAACCAGGCACCCCCGATCTGTCGTGATGGACTGGGTTGAGCCAGCTCCTCGGCCAGGTTTTCCCATGTCACCTCCCATTTCTCGCTCGCCAAGATCCGTTGTGCACGGTTTTGCTTTCCCGCGGACTGCTCCCAGGGAAGGGCAGTCCCTTCAAACCGAACTGGGTACAGCGCTATACCCGCTGTTGCAATTGTTGGGTCAACTGTTGAAAGTACCTTTGGTCTATCTAGAACTGGCCCAGCCGGGATCCGATCCCCACTCGCCTTCAAAAGGGATCCTCTACCGGGATCCGCAAAGGATCCCAGCCGGAGAACCTTTCAACCCCGATGTCGGCTCTGAGCAATGGCCTTTTCATGAGTCCTTTCTCTTGCAAACTGAGCAGGGGATCCGGTTGGCCGATCTGCACCTGCTTGACTGCCACCCTCGCCAATTGAGCTCCTCTGAACGGGAACAGATTGACCTCGTTGGCCTCAGCCTGAAGCAAATCCTTCTCCAGGCCCAGGAGCATCGGCAGACCCTTGAGCAGCTCCAATCCCAACTGCAAGACAGCCGCAGCACTGCTGCCCGCTACCAGCAGATCTTCGAGAACGCCGTCGAAGGCATTTTTCAAACCACCCTAGAGGGCAAATATCTGGTTGCCAACCCGGCCTTGGCCCATATTTTCGGCTACGAATCCCCTGAGGATTTGATGCACAACGTCTCCGATATTGGCACCCAAATCTATAGCGATCCAGAGCAACGAGCCGAATTCATTCAGCGCATGCTGAGAGAAGGTCAAGTTGTGAATTTTGAACACCAAGTTTGCCGCAAAGATGGCAGACTGATTTGGATTTCTTTAAATGCCCGCACCATCTACAACGACCAGGGGGATCCCCTCTATTTTGAAGGATTTGTTACCGACATCACAGCATCCCGTCAACTGAAAGAACGACAACAACAATTGGAAGAGGCCCGCCGAGAGAGCGAGCATCGTTTTCTGCAACTGGCAGAGAATACGCAGCAACTGTTTTGGATCACAACACTCTACAGCAAAGAGCTGATCTACGTCAGCCCAGCCTGTGAAGCCATTTGGGGCCGCTCCGCCGAAGAGGCCTACGCCAACCCCCAAGCCTGGATGCGCCAGATCCACCCCGACGATCGCTGGTTGTTCCCCACCATCCTCAAAGCCCAATCGGAGGGCAAATCCACCGATGTTGTCTTCCGCATTTATCACACTGATGGCCGCCTGATTTGGCTGCGAGAACGCACCTTTCCCATCGCCGACAAAGAGGGCAAAATCTATCGGGTGGCAGGGATCGTCGAAGACATCACTGAGTCCAAGCAACTGGAAGCCGAACGGCGTCGTATAGAGCAAGCCTGGCAACAAAGCGCCAACCATTTTCGGCAGATTTTTGAGCTGGCCCCCAATGGAATTGCCCTTGTGGACTTGCAGGGGCGATTTATCCAGGTCAACGATGCCTTTGCCCAGATTGTCGGCTACACCCCCGAAGAATTGAAGCATCGGCAACAACTGGACATTCTCCACCCCGAAGATGTCAACCCACTGCTGGGGGCCAATGAGGCTTTGCTGGCAGGGAAGGTCTCTGTCAGCCAGCGCCAGATTCGCTACACCCACCGTTCCGGCCAGGTTGTTCATGTGCTGTTTCAGGCCACCCTGCTCACCGACGAGGAAGGACAGCCCACCCAGTTTCTCAACCAGGTGATCGACATCAGCGCCCGCGTGGAGGCAGAAATTGCCCTCAAAGAAAGTGAAGAACGCTTCCGCCAATCCTTTGAATGGGCCCCCATTGCCAAGGCCATGACCCACGTGGATGGCACCTATTTGCAAATCAACGCCGCTTTTACCGAAACCCTGGGCTACACCCTGGAGGATCTCAAAGGGAAAACCGTCCTCGACATCACCCATCCCGACGACATCGCCACCACTCTGGAAAACAGCAACCGCCTGCTGGCCGGCCAGGTGCATCAGTGCGAACAGGAACAACGCTACATCCACAAGAACGGCCAAATAGTCTATGCCATTCTTCGCATCACCCTGGTGCGCACGGCCCAAGGGGATCCCAGCTACTTTCTAAGCCAGATTTTGGACATTACCGAGCGCAAGCAAGCCGAGGCAGCCCTTCGCCAAAGTGAGCTGAGTTTACGGGGCATCTTCCAGCAGTCAGCCCTGGGCATTTCCATCGTCGATCATCGGGGCCATTACCTAAAAGTGAACCCCGCTCTGGAAGAGATCTTGGGCTATAGCGCTGCCGAACTGACCCACATGAGCTTCTGCGACCTCACCCATCCCGAGGACATTCAGGAAGATTGGCAACTCTTCCAGGAGGTTTTGAACGGCCAACGGGATCGCTACCACCTGGAAAAACGCTACATCCACCGCAGCGGAAAGGTGGTTTGGTGCCGCCTGGCAGTCTCTGCAGTCCGGGATCCCGAGGGCAAAAACCTCTTCATCATCGGCATTTGCGAAGACATTACCGAAGAAAAACGGGCAAAGCTGCAGATCCAAGCTGCCCTTCAGGAAAAAGAAGTCCTGCTGCGGGAGATTCACCACCGCGTCAAAAACAACCTGCAAATCATCTCCAGCCTGCTGCGGCTCCAAGCTGACCAAATCAAAAGCCGCAAGTACGCCCGCGTTTTTAAGGATGCCGGCAGCCGTATTCAAGCCATGTCTTTGATCCACGAAGGTTTGTACCAATCCAACAATCTGGCCGCTGTGGATCTCAAGCAGTACCTACACAATTTGATCTCCAACCTCTTTCACTCTTACGGGGTAAACCCCGAGAGCATTCGCGCCAACATCCGCGCCGAAGGGATCCGCCTCAACCTGGACGATGCGGTCTTGTGTGGCCTGATCATCAACGAGTTGGTGACCAACAGCCTCAAGTATGCCTTCCCGAAGGGCCGCAGCGGGGAGATAGAGATTCATTTCAGCCAAACCCGCAAATATACTCAGTTGCGAGTCTCCGACAATGGCGTTGGCTTGCCCCCGAACTTTGACTTCAAGGAAACTCAATCTCTGGGTTTACAACTGGTTGCAACCCTCACCGATCAGCTACAGGGCAAGATACAATTGAGGAGCAAACCGGGTACCACCTTCATCATTACCTTTCCGAGGAGCGAGCCTTGAAGAGAGTTCCACCCCTTGTCAAAGGCAGTATTCTGGTCGTCGAGGACGAGAAGATCATCGCCAAGGACATTGCCAACGTTCTGAAAAAATTTGGCTACGCTGTGCCCGCCATTGCTTCTTCCGGGGAAGAAGCGATCCGAAGGCTGGAAGAGATGCCGGTGGACTTGGTCTTGATGGATATCGTCCTAAAAGGCGATATCGATGGCATAGAAGCCGCCAAGCGGATCACCGAGCGCTTCAACATTCCGGTGGTGCATCTGACGGCCTACGCCGACGAAGACACCCTCTCCCGCGTCAAGGAGACCCGGCCCTTCGGCTACATCATCAAGCCTTTCAAAGAGCGGGAACTCTACACCACCATCGAAATTGCCCTGCACAACCACCGCCAGAGCCTTGAGAACCGCAAGCTGGAAGAAAAAAGAATCGAAGAGCTGCGGCAAAAACTGCAGCAGCTGCAGCAGTTCTCGGAGGTGAAGGGCACTCTGTTCAAGAAATTCTTGCAGGATCTGAGCGAGCCCCTCTCGAACCTCAGCTTTGCCTTGGGTCTGCTCAAGGATGCCGAGTCGGAGCAGAAGCGGGAGCACTACCTGCAGGTGCTGGAGGATGAGTTTCGCCGTGAGCTGGAGCTGATCCACCAGACCTCTAACCTGGAAAATCTCCTGAACCTGGAAAATGTCGGCCTGTTGAGCCAGTTCAGCCTGCTGCGTCCCCAGGAGCCCAGCCCTGGTCACCGGTTGGAGCAGGAAGCACCCACCCCTGCAGCCACGGCCCCCCAAGAGTCGGCAGGCTCTGCCCCCACACCCAGCCCCACCGCCGTTACGGCGCCACGGGCACCGCTGCGCCCCCTCAACCAGACTCAGTTGGCGGAACGTTTGGGGGTGGTGGTTTCCGCCATTACCTATTGGAAATTCAAAACCGGGTTTCCGGAGTGGAGCCGCAGCCGGGATCCCGAGGGCATTTCTTGGCGCTATTCCCCCGATTCCAAGCGCTTTTCACCCGTGCCCTAGCTAGCGTTGCACCACTTCCACCCGCACAGGCGCCAGCCCTGAGCGCACCATCCCCAACACCTCTGCCGCCCGCAGGGAAAGGTCGATGATCCGACCGGGAATAAAAGGGCCGCGATCGTTGATGCGCACCACGGCCTGGCGGCCATTTTTCAGGTTGGTCACCCGTACCTCGGTGCCAAAGGGCAGGGTGGGGTGGGCAGCCGTCATCTCATGGCGGGTTGGGTGCAGGTCATACCAAGAAGCAATGCCCTCTTGCACAGGCCCAACCACGCGGACAGGGGCGGGTTCCTGTTGAGGGGCTGTTTTCGGCTTGGAACCTGCAACAGCGGCTTTGGCGGTCAGAGCAGCCGGTTGAGGCAGGGCCGGAGCTGAAATGGGCGGGGCATCGAGCAGCAGACGGCGCAGACGATTGGCAGCCAAAACAGCCACATCCACCGGGCGCTGGTTGTCGATCAACAGCACTCCATCGTCGATGCGCAGCAATTCCTTGTTGTTGACCTGAATGGTGTAGAGAGGAACACCCAAGCCTTGTTCGGCCAATTCCAAACCTGCCCAACCTAGGGTGATGGTGGTGTCTTTCAGGGATCCCTGGGCCATTTGGTTGAGCTGGGCCACAAGGGTGCTGGCCCGCATCAGCGGTGGTTCTAGCCCAGGGTGCTCGACAAAACTGACAATGGGCAGATCCCGCACATAGACAGTAACCACCTGTTGCCCGTCCATCTGATAGTCGTAGAGGGTGGAGATGGGCTGGTTGGTGTGCTGCTGTTGTTCGCCGATCTTGAGAATGGGTTCTTCTGCTCGACGGGGCAGGATCGCCTGGCGAGATCGGTTCAAGGGATGATCCAAGTTCAGGGTACCCAGTTTGGCAGGGGCAAGACCCTCGTGGCCGGAGATAGGGGTTTGGGGGGTTCTCGGCAGCGTTCTGACTGGGGCTGCGGCAGCAGTGGCGGGTTGGGAAGGGGGAACGAGGTCGGTGGCCGGGGAGGGCAATTGGGAGTCAGATGACAGCTCCGCTGCTCGGGTGTTGGGGGATCCGGTTCGCGTCGAGGCTTGTGCTCGCGGGGCGAAGCTGCCCAACATGCCTACCGGCAAGCCCAAAGCCGTGACACAGAGACAGCTGACCAAGCCCATTTTGCGGGCGGGATCCAGTCCCTGTCCAAGCTGTTTCCAATTTCGCATGAGGCCGCGCTCCTCTCCAATCCTGTACAACTTCCAAGGCGACGGTTAAAACAGAAGTTAATGTACCATAGGTTTCTGAGTTGACCCGTTTGTACGGTCGGACACAGGAGCTCAAGTCTTGATAGCATAAGGGGTTTCGGCATCTTGGACTACCGCTCAGCAGGGGTTGACATCGATCTGGGCCAGGCCTTTGTCAGGGGGATCCGCGAGCGCGTTGAACGGATTCAAATTCCGTCTTCAGGTTCTTCAGGAACCTTGGGCGGCATCGGCGGCTTTGCCGGTCTGTTTGAGCTGCCGACAGGGTATCAAGCGCCGGTGTTGGTGGCGGGCACCGATGGGGTGGGGACAAAGCTGGACATTGCCCAGCAGTGGGGTCAGCACCGGGGGGTAGGTGTTGATCTGGTGGCGATGTGCGTCAACGACGTGCTGACGGTGGGGGCCCGGCCGCTGTTTTTCTTGGACTATGTGGCCACCGGCAAGCTGGAGCCGGAAGCCCTGTGGCAGGTGATCGATGGCATCTTGGCGGGCTGCCAGGAAGCGGGCTGCCAACTGCTGGGCGGGGAAACGGCGGAGATGCCGGGGTTTTATCCCCCTGGGAAGTACGACCTGGCCGGGTTTTGTGTGGGAATTGTGGAGAAGGCGGCCATTCTGGATGGGTCGCGGGTACAGCTTGGGGATCGGTTGTTGGCTTTGCCCAGCAGCGGCCTACACAGCAACGGCTACAGCTTGGTGCGGCGGATTGTGGCCGACCGGGGTTGGCGCTGGGATCACCGGCCTCCCGGCTGGGATCGGCCTTTGGCGGAAGTATTCCTCACCCCCACCCGCATCTACGTGCAGGCGGTGCAGCGGCTGCAGGCAGCAGGGATCGCCATCCACGGCATGGCCCACATCACTGGCGGCGGGATCCCGGAAAATTTGCCCCGCTGTTTGGCCCCGAACCAGGCGGCACGGCTGCAGCCCCATAGCTGGCCCATCCCACAGGAGTTTCTCTGGCTCCAAGAACAGGGCCAGGTGGAGACCTTGGAGATGTTCCGCACCTTCAACCTGGGGGTGGGCTATGTGCTGGTGATCCCCCCTGAGGCGGAAAATCAGGTGAGATCCCTGCTCCCCGAAGCCTTCCCCATTGGGGAGGTGGTGGCGGCCTGTCCAGGGGAGAGCCGGGTTCTGGGACTGGAACAGTGGGGATCCCTCACAAGCCCTGCCGACTAGCCAACCGATGGATCCCCACCAAAAGGGGGAAAGGGATCCCAGTTCCCTCGACTCATCCTCGCCGTCGCTATGCTAAGTTGGCATGTGGCCTCAGCGCTGTTGCCCGCCTTCTTGCCCGAGCCTGCTTCCCGACATTTGTCCTCTTTGGGAATAGGGGTAACTCGGCCTTGGACCGTTTGCTAATCGCTGCTGACCCTCTAGGTTAGGAGTTGCTGATGACAGGTTTACCCACTGCTCGTGCAACCGCGGGTGCCATCGAAGTTGAGCATCTGAGCAAAACCTACGGCAGCTTCACTGCCATCCGCGATGTTTCCTTCCAGGTGAACGCCGGCGAGATCATGGGTTTTTTGGGGCCGAATGGGGCTGGCAAGACCACATCCATGCGCATTTTGGCGGGGTATCTGCCTGCCAGCGAGGGGACGGCGCGGGTGGCCGGGTTTGATGTTCACGAAAACTCGATGGCGGTGCGGCAGCGCATTGGCTATCTGCCGGAAAACCCACCCCTCTACCCCGACATGACGGTGGAGGCGTACCTGCACTTTGTGGCCCAGATCAAGCGGGTCAGCGCTGGCGATCGGCCCAGGCGGGTGGACGAGGCGATCCGGCGGTGCAGCCTGGAAGAAAAGCGCCACACCCTCATCCGCAAGCTCTCCAAGGGGTTTAAGCAGCGGGTGGGCATCGCCCAAGCTCTGGTTCACGACCCGCCGGTGATCATCCTGGATGAGCCTACCATTGGGCTGGATCCCAAGCAGATTATCGAGGTGCGCAAGCTCATCAAGAGCCTGGCGGGGGAGCACACCATCATCCTCTCCACCCACATCCTGCCCGAGGTGAGCATGACCTGCGACCGGGTGGTGATCATCAACCGCGGCCAGGTGGCGGCCATCGGCACCCCCGCTGAGCTGACAGCCCAGCTCCAGGATCGGCAGCAGGCAAAGCTGGTGGTGGGGGCAACCGAGGAAATGGCCATCCGGTTGGCCCTGCAGCCTTTGCCACAGGTGGAGGTGGTGAGCCTACAGCCCTTGGCGGCGGATCCCTCCCGCTGGCAGGTGCAGCTCAAGAGCAACGCTGCCGCGGACGGCTGGATCCCGGAGGCAGCCAAAGCGCTGGTGCAGGCGGGGATCGACCTCTACGAGATAGGCCGCCCGCAGGCTTCTTTGGAAGAGATTTTCCTGCAGCTCACTACGCAAGAGGGATCTGAGGGCGCATTGGAGGAAGCGGCATGAACGGAGTGGTTGCCATTTTTCGCAAAGAGCTGCGCGGCTACTTCACCTCCCCCATTGCCTATGTGGTGGCCGCGGTGTTTTGGGGACTGGCGGGGTTTTTCTTCTTTAATATTCTGGTGCGGGTGATCAGCTTTTCTCAGCAGGTGGATCTTTTCGCCCAGTTCGGCCAGGAGAACAATTTCGACGCGGCCACCATCCTGTCACAGCAGTTTCTCAACCTCTTGGGCACCCTCTCCTTATTTCTATTGCCCATCTTCACCATGAGCTCCTATGCCGAGGAGCGGCGGCGAGGCACGATGGAGCTGCTGGCTACTTCTCCCATCACCAACTTGGAGGTGGCCCTGGGCAAATGGTTGGCGGTCTGGGTGTTTTTCATCACGCTGCTGCTGCCGCCGCTGGTCTACCATGTGCTGGTGCTGAGCAGCGCCAACCCGGCAGTGGACTACCGCCTGACCTTGATGGGCTATGTGGGCCTAACCCTGCTGGCGGGTAGCGTTATGGCCTTGGGGTTGTTTATCTCTTCTCTGACAGACAGCACCCTCATCGCAGCAGTGGCCACCTTTGGCTTGATTTTGTTGCTCTGGGTGATCGACGCGGCAGCCGGCCAGGAGGAAAACTGGATTGCTGCAACGCTGCGGCATGTGTCTTTGCTGCAGCAATATAGCAACTGGGTGCAAGGGATCCTCAGCAGCAGCAGCCTCATTCTTTTCTTGAGCATCATCGTCCTGGGGCTGTTTGCCACGGTGCAATCGGTGGAAAGCCTGCGCTGGCAACAGAGCTAGGGTCAGATGGGAGGAGTGCGGTGTTTGCGGCAGCGGTGCGGAGCATTATGAAGGACTGGCGCGCGCTATTGGACTGGACAGGGATCCTGGGCATTGGCGTCATCGCCATTGGCCTGGTGGTGGGATCCGCCTTTACCGGTTGGACGGCTGTGCCCCTGAGCATGCTGGAAACAGGTTTGGCCCTGCTGGTGGCTTGGGGCATCACCCACCGGCAGGAGGTGGGGGTCTTCCTCGGTTTGCGTTCCACCCAGACCAACGCCAACATCCTGGTGGCGGTGGCGGCGATGGCCGTCATTCTGGTGCTGGTGAATGTGGTGGCGGTGCGCTACGACCTGCGGCTGGATCTCACCGAGGAGGGTCTGTTTACCCTGTCGCCCCAAACCCGGCAATTGGTGCAGGGATTGGTGCAACCGGTCAAAGTTTGGGTGGTCACCACTGCGCCGGATCCCAACCTGCGGGAACAACTGGAGCGCTATCGCCGCCTTAACCCCAACCGCTTTCAGTTTGAGTTTGTGGATCCCAATCGGGATCCCTTGACCATTCAACGGCTGCAGGTGACGCAAAACAACACCCTGGTGGTGGAGGCCGGAGAAAGCCGACAACAACTGCCCCAGCCCCCTGCTCCTGACCTGGAGAGCAGACTGACCCCTGTCTTGTCCAAAGTGGTCAACCGAGGGGAGTTAGTGGCCTATTTCGTGCAAGGGCATGGGGAAGTGGGGCTGCAAGCGAGGGAAGGCGCCCCAACTCTGGCTCAGGCGGCGGCAGCCCTGGGCCAGGAAGGCTATCGGGTAGAGCCCCTCAACTTGGTGCAAGCGGAGATCCCAGAGGATGCGAATGTCCTGGTGCTGGCGGGGCCACAGCGGGCTTTGTTCCCCGGCGAGGTGGAGAAACTGCAGGATTACCTGGCCGAGGGAGGACGGCTGCTGTTGTTGATTGGGCCACGGGTGGATGCCGGCCTGGATCCCTTGCTGGAAGAGTGGGGCGTGGTCTTGGGGGATGACATCATCCTGGAGGCGAGCAGCATCAGCCAGCTTCTGGGGACAGGGCCAGCCGTAGCTTTGGTTACTGACTACGGGGATCACCCCATTACCGCCCCCTTGGCCGCCCAGCGGCTGATGACCCTCTTTCCCTTAGCTCGTTCGGTAGAAACCCAAGCTCGGGAAGGGATCCAAGCCACGCCCTTGCTGCGCACCGGCCCGCAAAGTTGGGGGGAGACCAGTCCTGAGCTGGAACGTGGCCCCTTGCAATTCGATCCGGATCAGGACAAGCCCGGCCCCCTCACCTTGGGTGTTGCTTTAACCCGCCGTTTGGACGCCGACCAGGCCGACACAGGATCCCCGCAGGAGGCCCGCCTGGTGGTGATCGGCAATGTCAACTTCGCCCTCAACGGCAACTTGCGGCAGCAGGGCAACTGGGATCTCTTCTTGAACACCCTCAACTGGCTGACTGAGCAAACGGAGCAGATCTCCATCCGCCCCAAATCCATCACGGATCGCCGCCTCACCCTGACCGGTCAAACCTTCCGCTGGCTGGTGCTGGGATCGACGGTGCTTTTGCCCTTGGCGGCCCTGGGATCCGGAGCTGCCCTGTGGTGGCAAAGACGGTAGAGCTGGAGGAAAGCAGGCATGTTCAAGCGAACCACCTGGATTCTTTTAGGTTTGGCGGTGGCCTGTTTGCTGGGCTACTTCCTCTTGGACAACATCCAGCAACTGCGCCAGGAGCAACAGGCGGAGCGAGCGCGGCTGTTCCACTTTGCCACCGATACCATTGCCCGCATTGAAATCCGCCAACAGAAAGAGGGGGAACCCGTTCGCGGCAGCGGTGCGGAGCACTTGGAAATCCTTTTGGAGCGCACTCCGGAAGAAGAGGGATCCCGCTGGCGGATTGTCAGTCCCATTCAGTCAGCGGCGCTGGACTTCCCCATTGAGCAGTTGCTCAACACCTTCTCCCGCCTTACCCCCCAAATCACTCTGGAGGGGGTCACTGACCTGGCCGCTTTTGGCCTGGATCAGCCGCGACACCAAATCGCCCTTTTCCCCAAAGAAGGGGACCCCTACCGCCTGGCCATCGGCAACGACAACTTCGACGGCTCTGGCTTCTACGCCCAGCCCGAAGGGGGACAGGTGGTGCTTCTAAGCAGTGCCCAGAAGGGATCCCTGTTGCCCTCCCTACTGGCTTTGCGGGACAAAACCTTGCTTCGGTTTGACACTGCCGAGGTGAAGGCCCTTCAAGTGCAGTTGGCAGAGGCGGAGCCGGAAGTTGTTCGCCTGCAGCGGCAAGACGTTCGCGCCAGCGGTGCGGAGCACTTTACTTGGCAGATTGTCCAGCCCCGCGAGCTGCCTGCCGATGAGATCAACGTCAACCGCTTGCTCAATACTCTGGCCCGCCTGCAGGCCGTGGAGTTCCCCGCCGAGACCAAAGACGAGCTCGCCCCCTATGGCCTGGAGCAGCCTTCCGCCCGGCTGACGGTAGAGCTGGAGGAGGGCAAAACCCTGAAGGTCGCTTTGGGATCGGAGAAAGATGGCCAGGTGTACGTCATCACCTCTGAGCACCCGGCAGTAGCCACCTTGCTCACCTCCACCGCCGATATTCTCCGCTCCGACTTGGAAGAGCTGCGGGATCACCGCATTGCCCGCCTCAACGCCAACCAAGTGGGCCAAGTCACCTTAGAATCCCAAGGGGAAAAGGTCACCCTCACCCCTCGGCCTTCAGAGAAGGGATCCTTGGAGCTGCGCTGGGAAAACCCGGAGCGACCGGGCCAGCCTGTGGATCTCGGCTCTCTGTTCTCCAGCCTGAATGCTGCCCGCGCCAAGGAGTTTGTGGAACAGGCCGACGCGGAAGCCCAAAGGGTGTTGTCTGAGCCCGACCTACGGCTGACCTTTGAGCCCAAGCCTGACGCCGAGCAGGATCCCTTAACCCTGACCTTGGCCGCCTCTGGCTTGCGGGCCTATGTGCAAAGCAGCCGCCAGCCGGACATTGCCGTGATCGAGCTGAGCACCTTCAACAGCCTGGAAACCGAAGTGAATCGCCTCTTGGAGGGCCAGCCGGAGAGCAAGGACTCTGCCCCGCTCAAGCGACCAGATCCCACTCCCTCTCCCTAGAGTCCCTAGAGCCTTAGCCAGCAGGGGTAGCTGTCTTCTCTTCCGCAGTTTGGGCTTCTTTTTTCAGGGCTTCCCCTTGTATCGTCAGCACCGAGCAGGGGGCGCGGTGGAGCACGTAGTTGCTGACGCTGCCCAGAAACAGCTCACTCAGGCCGGAGTGGCCGCGGCGGCCCACCACCACCAAGTCCGCCTCCCAAGAGCGGGCCAGATCGCAGATGACTCGACCGGGGTTGCCGTAGTTGAGGCTGTACTCAGCACGGATCCCGTGCTCAGCCGCTTTCCCCACCAGCGAGCGCAGGTAGTCGATCTGGTTTTGCTCGAAGATGGCACATTGCTCCCGATAGGACTGCCACAGCTCGGCGCTGATGGTGGAGCTGTAATCTACCCCCAGGATCATCGGCGGCTCTGGGGCACCCGGCTCTTCCTGAGACAGAACATGGAGAATCATCATGCTGGCCTGCATGGCCTTGGCCACTTGGACGGCCTTTTGAAACACTCCTTGGCTTAGCTCCGACCGATCCACTGCCACCAAAATCCTGCTGAACATATCGGCTTCCTCCAGATGGCTAACAGAGGGACACAAGACAGAAGCAGCTTAACTTTGACTCATTCGACCCATCTTCCTTCGACTCAAAGTTCCTTTCTTCTTTGCCCTCATTCGTACCTATCTGTGTTGTAGAAGATTTGGGCGAGAAAACCCCCGAACATCTTGAATGAACCACCAGATTGGCAACGAAAGTTCAGAGATCTTGACACCGGTCAGAAGGCATCGCCTTGGGCTGCCCACTCCAACACCGCCTGCAGCGCCTCGGCCTGCTCTTGCCAGACTTGATCGAGGGGAGTGCCCCGCAGGATTTCCAGCGTTAGGGTTGGGATGTGCCGTTCCTGCCCCGCCCAAGTGCCCAGAGAACCGGGGGTGGGATAGCCAATGTCGGCGGCGACGGGCAAGCCGTTGCGAGCAGCCATCACCTGGGCCAGCTCAAGGGCAGGGCCGTTGTAGTTCACGCAGGGGTGCGCCTGGCAGGAGTGGGCAGAAAGGATAAACTGGGGCTGAATCCGGGCCAAACTCGTCAACAACACTTGCGTTTCGGGCTCGGAGCCTGGGGCCGATCCGGGCGGATAACGAGCTTCCAGAGAGGCCGGGATCCAATCTTGGGTGGGCAGATTGCGGTTGAGATCGACGCCGTTGGCATTGAGCCGTTGCCCCAAGGCACAGCCATCCGGGTTCAGGCGTGGGATCGCCCACAAGGTCGCCTTCCCGGCCAAGGATCCCCATTTCCCAGAAGCCACATAGCGCTCGATCAGGGCATAGCCCTCCACCTCATCCCCGTGTACCCCGCCGAGCAGCAGCAAGGAGCGGATCCCTTGGGTGAGCTGCCAAAGGTGAATGGGACGCCCCTGCACCGAGTAGCCGATGACCCGCAGGGATCCCAAAGGTTCACCCGCAGCAAGTTCCTGAGACATGGGGGATCCCGGCAAGTCTCGCAACCGTTAGAACGGGAGATCGTCCGGCTCCGGTGGGGAAACCACATCCCCCTCAGAGGATTCCACAATCGCCGGTTCGCCCATCCCCGTCAGGGAGAGAACGCGAGCGGATCCCAGTTGATGGACACGGCGCGCGGTGATCTCGGCCAGCTTTTCCTTGCGCCCATCTCGCTCCACCACATTCATGTGCAGTTGGCCCTCCACCGTGATCTGGTCGCCCACATGGCAGGTGTCCACCACCCTTTTGGCCAGTTCTCCAAAAGAGGAAACGCGCACGCGATAGGGCGGCTCATCCGGGCGCAGGCTGGGAAAGCCAATCACCAAGGATGTAACAGCCAAGTTATCGGGGGTGTAGCGCAGCTCCGGCTCAGACAGAACCTCGCCCATCAACACAATCGAGTTCATAACAGAGCCATCCAGGGATAAGGGGCAGCTCAGCGCACTTCCATCATGCCCGCAGGCGGGGATCCCGTCAAACCTAGCCGACGCGGAGAGTCATGTGGCGCAGCACACTCTCGTTGATGCGCAGGTTTTTCTCCCAGGCAGCCACCGCATTGGGTTCGGCTTCGTAGTTGAACTGGATGTACAGACCCTCCTTAAACTTTTTCATCTCAAACCCGGCAAAGCGGCGCTTGCCCCTATTGGTAATCTCCACGTGGGTTACTCCGTTCTCTCGCAGGATTGCCTCCTGACTGCTGAGCAGTTGTTCGAGGGGTTCATCTGACAGATCAGGACGCACAATCAGCATCGTTTCGTAAGCGCGGGGCATGGAAGCAAGTTCTCCTTAGAATCCAGTGGTAGAGACGCAGTGGACTATACTAGCTTTTCTTTCCCACAACCGAAAAGGCTGCCGCCCAATTCCCATACTCTGGCCGCAGCGGCAAATGCAGGTGAGGCTGCTCACAAGAGGGGATCCGTTGTCCGATACAATAGGGATTGCTTCATTGGCCGCCGGTTGGCCCGGCCAAGACACGCTGAATCGAGAGTTGGGATTCCAAGCATGAGCGCAGACGAAGTTTATAGCCGTGTTCGCAAGATCGTGTCCGATCAACTGGGCGTGGAAGACGACAAAGTGACCCCGGAAGCCAATTTCCAGAACGACCTGGGGGCCGATAGCCTCGATACGGTGGAGCTGGTCATGGCTTTTGAAGAGGAATTCGATCTGGAGATCCCCGATGAAGATGCAGAGGGGATCGCCACCGTGCAAGACGCTGTTAACTACATCCTCTCGAAGAAAGCTGCCTAGTCTGCCCCCAGTTCTGACTCTATACCCCCGGGCTAACACCGGACGATGGCTACCACAGATCCCGCCACTGCTTACAGACCAACCCGCCGCGTTGTGATTACGGGCCTGGGTGCGGTCACCCCTATCGGCAACTCTCCTGCCGAGTTTTGGCAGAGCTTGCTGGCAGGGCGCTCCGGCATTGGGCCGATTACCCATTTCGATGCCTCCCGCCACGACTGCCGTATTGCCGGAGAGGTGAAGGGATTTGATCCCCTCGACTATTTGGATCGCAAGGATGTCAAGCGCACCGACCGCTTTGTGCACCTGGCGATGGCGGCCACCCGGCAAGCCTTGGAGGACGCTGACTTTCGCATCACCGATCTCAACGCCGAGCAAGTGGGGGTGATCTTGGGCACCGGCATCGGCGGCATCCGCGTCTTGGAAGAGCAGCAGACCATCTATCTGCAGAAAGGGCCGGATCGCTGTAGCCCCTTCATGGTGCCCATGATGATTGCCAACATGGCTGCAGGTCACCTGGCCATTCATTTTGGCGCCAAAGGCCCCAATTCCTGCACAGTTACGGCCTGTGCCTCTGGCTCCAACGCCATTGGCGATGCCTTTCGGCTCATCCAGAGGGGAGAGGTGCAAGTGGCGATCACCGGTGGCACGGAAGCGGCGGTCACCCCTTTGTCCATGGCGGGGTTCAGTGCCATGAAGGCCCTTTCCACCCGCAACGACGCCCCGGAGCAAGCCTGTAGGCCCTTTGATCGGGATCGGGACGGCTTTGTCATGGGGGAAGGAGCCGGGATCCTGCTGCTGGAAGCCTTGGAGCATGCCCGCGCCCGTGGGGCAAAAATTTATGCCGAGATGGTTGGCTATGGCCTCACCTGCGATGCCCACCACATGACCAACCCTGCCCCTGGTGGTGAGGGAGCAGCTCGGGCGATGCGGCTGGCCCTCAAAGATGCCGGGCTTCAACCTGGGGACGTGCAACACATCAACGCCCATGCCACCAGCACCCCTGTAGGGGATATTGCCGAGGTACAGGCCATCAAGTCGGTCTTCGGCGAACATGCCCCCCGTTTGGCCATCAGCGCCACCAAGTCCATGACCGGCCACCTGTTGGGGGGAGCGGGCGGCATTGCCACGGTGGCCACAGCTTTGGCCATCCACCACGGCTGGGTTCCTCCTACCCTCAACTTGGACAACCCTGATCCCGAGTGCGAAGGGCTGGATTTTGTACCCCACAAGGGGCGGCAGATGGCTGTCGAGGCCGCTTTGGTCAATGCCTTTGGATTTGGTGGGCACAACGTCACGCTGGCTTTGCGCCGCTACTCTCCCGATTGAAAGGCTTGGCCTATGTCTTCTCCCGAAAGTTCGTCGCCCTCAGTTCGTCAACAAGCCTTGGCCGCTTTGACGGCGGAGCTGGCGCAGCAAGGCCACCCGCCCGAATATGCCCAGCACATGGCAGCGGCGGTTATTTTTCAAGCGGACTTGGATCTGTGTGCAGCCCAACTGGCGCGGGTGCTCAGTTGGCTGAAGCAAAACCATCCTCAGCTCTATCCAGAGGCGGTGCAATTGGTGGACGCCACCCGCGAAGAGTTCGAGCGTCGCGTTCAAAATGGATAGACAAGCCATCTGCTGTGATCTGAAGCAGGGATCCGGCAGTTGGGTTGCGGTCGTTAGCAGAGGGTGATGTCGCCCATATGGGGCTGCAAGGGGTGATCTTGAGCTGGAGTGGGGTGGTGGCCGATGACGAGAGCCTGCACCTACAGGCCATCAACCAACTGCTGGTGGAAGAGAACCTGCGCCCCTGGAACCTGTGCTGGCCGAAGTCGGGATCCCCTGGGCAGCGGGAGCTCTATCGGCTGCAATACCTGGGCCGACCGGATCGAGAGCGCCTGCCGGCTCTGTGGGGGGATCAAGGGCGGGTGCTCAGCCCCAAACAACTGGAAGAGCTGCTGAAACGCAAGGCCCTATACTACCGACAGGCTTTGCAGGGGCAGAGGGAATTGCCTCTCATTCCCGGTTTGGCGGAAACTTTGGAGACGCTGGAGCGGCTGCAACTGAAGGTCGGCCTGCTGTGCGGCCAATCGGCAGCCGAGGTGGCCGCTTTTCTAGAGCGCTTCCAGCCATGCTGCCCGGCCCTGACGCGGTTGACCGATGGGGGATCCTACCGAGTGACGGGGGATGATGCAGGCCCAATGCTTTCCCCAGGACACTTGCACCGCCTGCTTTTGCAGCGGATGGAATTGCCTGCCCAGGAGTGCTTGAGCATTGAGGCCACCTACCCCGGCATTCAGGCAGCCCGTTCGGCAGGGATCCCAGTCCTGGCGCTGGCTACCTTCTTTCCTCTGCACATGCTGCAGCGGCGGGCCAATTGGGCGGTGGACGGCTACCACCAGGTGGAATGGGAGCGCATCCAGAATTGGTTTGCCGGCGGCCAAGACCGTCCTTCGACCCCAGAAGCAGAGGCCGGTTCCTGCAAGAGATCCCAGGGAGGTCAGCCCCAGCCCTAGGGCAGGATCAGCATGCCATCCCCAAAGGAATAGAAGCGATATCCCTGCTCGATGGCCTCTCGGTAGAGATCCAGCAGCCTTTGCCGCCCGATCAGCGCAGCCACCAGCATCATCAGGCTGGAGCGGGGCAGATGAAAATTGGTGACCAGTCCCTGAACCACCCGCCAGGAGTAGCCGGGGTAGATGAAGAGATCGCTTTTCCCCTGCCAAGGCTGCAAGGTGCCAGAGGCTGCCGCGGTTTCCAAAGAGCGCACCACGGTTGTTCCCACCGCGATCACCCGCCCCCCGCGGGCTTGGGCTTTTTGGATGGCTGCTACCGTTGTTGCCGGCACCTTGAGCCACTCGCTGTGGAGACGATGTTCGGTCACCTGCTCCGCCTCCACCGGTCGGAAGGTACCCAGGCCGATGTTCAGGGTGATGTAGGCGGTTTGGATCCCTTTTTGGGCCAGCCGCTCCAGCAGCTCCTGGGTAAAATGCAGCCCTGCCGTGGGAGCAGCCACCGAGCCGGGGTGTTTCGCCCAGAGGGTTTGGTAGTCTTGAGGGCGAACCTGTCCGGAAGCCTTGATGTAGGGAGGCAGCGGGATCCGGCCCACCTGCTCTAGGATTTCCTCAAAAGGCTGTGCCCCCTCCCACTCAAACTGCACCACTCGCCCACCGGTCTCCGGATCCAAATCCAGGACAGTGGCTCTCAGCCCAGAGGGGGATCCCTGCTTGCTCCAAAAACCAATCCGATCCCCCACCTTCACCCGTTTGCCCGGCCTGACCAAAACCCGCCAGTTCCACGCCTGATCCGGCAGAGGTTGGGCGGCGGCAGGGATCCCTTCCAGGCAAGGCTCCAGCAGCAACACTTCGACCTGCGCCCCAGAGGGTTCCTTAGCCCCGAACAGGCGGGCCGGGATCACCTTGGTATCGTTGAGAACCAGCAGATCCCCTTCCTGCAGGTAGTCAGGCAGATGGCAGAAGCGGCGATGCTCGTGCCTATCCGGGTACACCACCAGCATCCGCGCCTGATCCCTGGGCTCCACCGGCGTTTGCGCAATCCGATCTGGAGGGAGGGTGTAGTCGTAGGAAGCTGTGAGCAGATCCGGATTGGGCTCCCTATCGCCCAAAGGCTCAGCCTCACCGGGGGGAGCGGCAGCAGGCGAAAAAGAGTCAGGCATGGAGATGAATCAAGATGGGGTTCTACGTGGATCCAGCATAGCCAACCGGATCCCGCCAACCCTCTCCCTTTTGAGGGAAGCAGCTAAACCTTGGCCACCACCACCTGCTGCGGCTGATCCTGATACTTGCCGGCGCGGTCGGCGTAGGTCACTTGGCAGGGATCCCCTTCCAGAAACAGAAGCTGTACCACCCCTTCGTTAGCGTACACACGGCAGTCGGCGCTGGAGGCGTTGGAAAACTCCAGAGTGAGATAGCCCCGCCATCCCGCTTCAGCCGGCGTCAGGTTGGCAATCAGACCCACCCTGGCATAGGAAGATTTGCCAATGCAGATCACGGTAATGTTATCCGGGACTTGCAGCCGTTCCAAGGACACCCCCAACCCATAGGAATGGGCCGGGATGATAAAGTAATCCCCCATCTCGTCGTGGTGCAGCTCCACCGCTTCCAGATTCTTGGGGTTAAACCGCTTGGGATCCACCACCGTGCCGGGCACATGGCGAAAGATCTTGAACTCCACCGGCGACAGGCGGATGTCGTAGCCATAGGAGGACAGCCCGTAACTCAAAACAGGCCGAGACTCAACAGCGCGCACCAGCTCAGGACAGAAGGGCTCAATCATCCCTCGCCGCGCTTGCTCACAGATCCAGCGGTCGTTTTTCAACATGGCTACAGCCGGCTTCCTGGAGAGTGAGGGCACATCTGGTGGACAAGCTCCAGTCTTATTGGGACTCCGCCCCCCTGACGCGACCCGTGTTGCCTAGGTCCTTCGGAGCGGAAACTGTTTGCGCTAGCGGTGCGGAGCAACATGGGCTGCTGTAGGCATAGCACCTGTGCCGCTGACTTGAGGGGGATCCAGAGAGCAGGCAACATTCGCATCGGCAGTGCGCAGCCCTGGGCCTGGGGTTCCACGTAGGCGCAACTGCGTGATCAAGTCCGCCCGCTCCAGAAACGAATCCGGCATCTCCGGCCCGGTGATCACCATGTCCATGGAGATGGGGCGCTGGTCGATTAAGCTCAGCACTTCAGCTTCTGAGATCAGGCCCAACTTCACAGCCAAGCTCAGCTCATCCAACACCACCAAGTCGTAGCGGCCACTCCTGACGGCCTCCTGGGTGAATTGCCACAGCTCATCCAATGCCACCCGCTCCTCAGGCTCTAGGTGAGGTGTATCGATGCACCGGTGCAGGCGACAGCGAACCCACTCTAAGGATCTGCCCAAGGAGAGACGATTTGCGGGCCCCTGGTTGATCCCACCCTTGAGAAATTGCACGATCAGCACCCGCGTTCCCTGGCCGGCCAAGCGCAGCGCCTGGGCCATGACAGGCGTAAACATGCCTCGGCTGGGGTGGGTGTAAAGCTGCAGGGATCCCTGGGGAACCAACTGGGCGGAGAGGGCTCCATCCCGCTGAAGGAAGCGGTCGCCGGCAGCAGAGCTGGCTTGAGCAGTAGGCTGTTTGACGCGGGCCACAGGAAAGGCATCCTTGGGGGAGGGCATAGGATTTGGGGAGGCAGTGCAAACCACGTTCTAATCTCACGAGCAGGCTAGTGGACACGGCCCTAGGTTATAGGGCCTACAAGTGGTGGAGAGCGTCGGCTATGGATTCCATGAAACACCACCTGTGCGTATCCGTCAATGAGTCGGTTCTGCTTCTAGCTGGCATACAAATCATCCCCAATAGAGTAATAGAAAATACAATCCTTGCCCATCCTAGCCTTTTGGCACAAGAGGCAATACCTGAAAAGCTTTGACAGGGGATCTCAATAAAATTTCAGGCCTAGCCCAGAAGCTTGTGTGTGGGGCTATCTCACTTGAGTATAGAGGTGCTCTATAAAAATTTGAGAAAAAGATCAATTTCTTCCAAATAAGATTAACTCTCACAAACAGGAATGCCAGTACCAGCAGCCCACCCACGAGAGAGGAGCAAGGGTCAACCTACCCCAAAAGCCTTGTCCACCAGGAGAGATAGTCATTTTTAAAATAACTATACATTTGGTCGGGAGCCGGGTAGGCCTACACATTAGCGAACATCCGTAGTAGAGAGAATTGTAACCAAAAGTCCAAGGAGTTAATTTCTAACCTCGAGAGTGAAGAAATATAAATTCGTCAATCATCTTCGTCAAAAAATGGATTATTGACAATACTTTTTTGAAAACCAGCATCTGATTTAGCAGAAGCGTAAAGAATTGCGTGCCTTTTATACTCTGGGGTCGTCTTCTTCAAGAGATCGCCTCTTTGATCATTTTTCTTACCGGTCTCAAGGCCAATGTTTTCTACTTAATTTAATCTCTATTTCTGTTATGAGAAATGAGCATTGGGCGTTCAGTTTGGATCCCATTTAAGATTGACCTGCACAAGCTCCGGAGCTTTGGGTGCCGAGATTGCCGGGATCCAGAGCCGAGTCCTTTCCTTCTTGAGAAGTCTTCTCCTAGCAAGGTAGATCCAATCCTGGAGAATACCTGATCCCTCATCCAAGCAGCCGGGAAGTCCAGGGATCCCACCCTCGATCCCTGGATCAAAAAGACACTTCCTGCCAGTACGAAAGGCTGCCTTTGTTCTCTGCTACCGACTTGGACTTGGGAAAAACCCTAGGCCATTGTGAACTCGGGGTGTGCGCCGCCGGGAGGGACTGGGATCCGTCTCACTGTTGGGTGGGCTGGCTTCTGGGTGTCGGTGTTCCAAATTGACGGCTTCTCCCCCCAGCACCAAGGTGGAAGCATTGCCCCCATCCAAGTTCAAGGCATGGCGACAGCCCAATTGCTGCATCAACTGTGCCATCTCCAGCAGGGTGAGCCCTTGGTTTTCCTGGGCATTGCCGGCGGTCACCAGCAGCAAATGTCCGCTGTCCAGTTGGCCGATGGCACTGCGGGCGGCTCGCTGCCGGCGAAAGAGAGGCTGAAATCCCTCCAATCGGGCATCCAAAACCACCTGTCCATCCAAGAGCAAGAGCGGCCCTGCCCCTAGGATGTGGGGATAAGCTTCCAGCTCGGGCGGATCCAAGCGCAGATGAAGGCTGAGGCGATCCCCAGGAACCAGCTTGCGGGCTTCTAGGGCACCTTCTAGCCCCCGCCCTGCCAATACATACCCCTCACTGGGAATCTGTACCGTTAAACTGCCGGCCAGGCCAGCCATCAGAATCTCTTGCACCCGATCCTCCCGCACCATCACGAGCATTTCGTCGTCCGTTTGGGTGGTGTAGGTGGATCCCCAGTCGGGGGTGAACTGGGAGATGCCGGGCAGGATATAGCCTGTATTGATGCCCACCACTGGGATTTGATCCCCAATGGCATTGCGCAGCTCTGCTTGCATCCGCAAACGGGCAGAGCGCACGGATCCCCCTTCTTGCCCTGCCGTCCCATCCGACCAGGCGATGACCCCACGACCCAAAATGGGGCTGGAGATCCAACGGCCATCCCGACGAATTGCCCCCAGCGGCTGACGGGTGTTGCGGTTGAAAAACCCACCGTTAATGGCGGCTACTGCTCCCTGTTCGGGGCCAAAGGAAGACAGCTCCCCCAGACCCACCAGCCCCGCAGGTGCAGCCCAGATAGGCCGCAGTTGGCCCGCTGCGAGAGAAATGACCACGATAGAAACGGGGATCCGATTGTCTCCAACCCAAACCTCCTTCTGGTACAAAGGGATCCCTTGCACCACCCGCACCGGCTGCACACCGAGGGTCACCTGAGCTTGAGCAGCCACGCTGGGCAAAAGGAGAGCAGCAGTGCAGGCTAACCCCCAGCCCATGACCCAGGCGCTCAGCTTGGTTTTGGACATGTCTTCACGTCTTTAGGGCTTCACCATTGTCATTGGGAGATGATTATCCCCCTGCGGCAAAGGTTCCCATCACAATGAGCGACAGCAGGATCCCGGGAAAGAGCAGCGTCACCAAGATCAGCAGTTCGGATAGGGTCATTGGGGAATGCTACCTACTTAAGGATTGAGCCAACACAGCAGCCCTAATTTTCACCCTAGCGATCCTATGGAAGTGGCCCAGGATCCCTTTGGGATCCCTTAACACTCGATCACCGGTTTTTGCGGCTGCCCGTGCATGCCATCTCTCGCTCTGCCGACAGTATCCTGGCAAGGGGAAAGCCTTATCCAACGGTTCCCATGGGCATCCAAGGCAAACGCATTGCCGTCGAACCCGGCCATCTTCGCCCCTGGCTCAAAGAGGCTGCTTTGGCAGGGGGTGGCGAAATTGTGCCCCTGGCAGAAGCAGAAGCCTTGGTCTGGGCCGATGCCTTTGATGTGCCCGGCCTGAAGTGCTGTCTGGCGGAAGGGAAAGGGATCCGCTGGGTGCAGTTGCCCTGGGCGGGGGTAGAGCCTTTTGTCCGGGCGGGAGTCTTGGATCCCGCTTATGTGTGGACTTGTGGCAAGGGAGTCTATGCTCAACCGGTGGCAGAACATGCCTTGGCCTTGACCTTGGCCGGCTTGCGCGACTTGAAGATCCGCGCCTTGGCCCAAACGTGGCAGGAAGGCTCCGGTACCAGCCTCTGGGGCAGCCGCGTGGTCATTTTTGGAGCCGGGGGCATCGCCCAAGAGTTGATCAAGCTGTTGCAGCCTTTTCAGTGCTCCATCGACGTGGTGCGTCGCAAGGCGGATCCCTTGCCGGGGGCCACGCGGGTGGTGACACTCGCGGAACGGCAAACGGTGTTGGCAGGGGCAGATGTGGTGATCCTGGCTTTGGCCCTCACGCCGGAAACCGAGGGGATCATCGCCCAAGCTGAGTTGGAGCAGATGGGATCCCAGTGCTGGCTGGTGAATGTGGCGCGAGGCAAGCACATCGTGACCTCCGACTTGGTGGCCGCCCTGCAGCAGGGGGTCATTCGCGGGGCCGCCTTGGATGTCACGGATCCCGAGCCCCTACCGGATGGGCATCCCCTCTGGAGCTTGCCCAACTGCCTGATTACCCCCCACACTGCTCTTACCGATGCCATGATTGTCCCAGCCCTCTCTAAGCGGGTGCGAGAAAATGTGCGGCGCTTCCGGGCCGGGGATCCCTTGCTGGGGGTGGTGGATCTGGCTTTGGGGTACTGAGGCCCCCAGTCCCTCCCTTTTGAGGAACCTGGGATCAGAACATTTGACGCCAAACCCTACTGCGGAGCCATCTCCTGCACGCGGGCAGCAATGGCCTCTGCCATCTCCTGAGTGCCGACGGGATCCCCTGTGGCCAGGTCATAGGTGACCTGCTTGCCCTCGGCGATCACCGCCTGCACCGCCGCCTCCACCCTTGCGGCAGCCTCCCGCTCTCCCAGGTAGCGCAGCATCATCGCCCCGGAGAGGATCAGAGCGCAGGGGTTGACTTTGTTTTGGCCGGCATATTTGGGAGCAGAGCCGTGAATGGCCTCAAAAACCGCAATGCCGTCGCCGATGTTGGCCCCCGGCGCCACCCCCAGCCCGCCGATCATCCCCGCGCACAAGTCGGAAATGATGTCCCCATAGAGGTTGGTGAGCACCAGCACATCGTAGAGCTGCGGCTTTTGCATCAGTTGCATGCACATGTTGTCCACGATGCGATCTTCAAACTCGATGTCGGGGTACTCCTGGGCCACCTCCCGCGCCACCTGCAGAAACAAGCCATCGGTGAATTTCATGATGTTGGCTTTGTGCACTGCCGTCACCTTCTTGCGGCCATTCTGGCGGGCGTACTCAAAGGCAAATTTGACAATGCGGCGGCTGCCGAAGTCCGAAATGGGCTTGATGCCGATGGCGGATCCCTCGCGGATGGGTTTGCCGGAAAGGCGCATCATTTCCTCCCGCGCCTGGATGGCTTCCGGCGTGCCCCGTTCAAACTCGATCCCGGCATAGAGATCTTCGGTATTTTCCCGCACCACCACTAGGTCGATGTCTTGAAAAGGGCTTTTGACACCGAGCATAGATTTGGCCGGGCGCAGGTTGGCGAAAAGATCCAGCTCCTTGCGAATGGCCACGTTGACCGAACGAAAGCCAGTACCTACGGGAGTGCCAATCGGCCCTTTGATCGCCACTTTGGTTTCCCGAATGGACTCCAACACCTGGGGTGGCAAGGGGGTGCCGTATTTCTCGATCACCTCCACTCCTGCTTCTACCGGGATCCATTCGAACCGAACCCCAGTAGCCTCCAAGACCGTGGTCATCGCCTTGGCCACTTCCGGGCCAATGCCATCCCCAGGGATCAAAGTCACACGATAGGCCACAGATGCTTCTCCTCGCAGTGTTAACGACAGCGCAAAAACTCCGCCTTGCCAGCGTGAGAGGATCCCTCCACCAGACAGGTTAGAGAACCGGGAACCCTTGAGCTTAAACGACTATAGAACAGGTTGAGACTGAAAATGCTGCGTCTGCTACCTCAGAAAAGGGGGGGCTAGCCGCAAGATCGGGGACTCGGCGGCAGAGGGACTCGCAGCTCTACAACTGTGCCACTGCCAAAGCGGCGATTACGCCAAGCAATGCTTGCCCCGATCAACTCGGCTCGGTAGCGCATGTTGAGCAACCCGTGTCCATGGCCAGACGGCTGGGCGGGATCCACCCCACTCTTGGACGCCGGCATACCGCAGCCATCGTCGATGATCTTCAGCTCCAAGTGGGTGTAGGGAGCCTGAGGGTTGGTAGAGGAACCCGCGTCCTGTTGCGCCTTGGGCTGAATGATGAGATCGATGCGCCGTGCCCCTGCGTGTTTGACGATGTTGTTCAGAGCCTCCTGCACGATGCGGAAAATGTTGCTCTGGCAGGTGGGGCTGAGACGGGAGAGCAGGCCATCGGCTTGGTTGTCGAAACGGGTGAGGAGAGGATGGGGGGAACGTTGGGCGGCCCGTTCCAGGAGACTGCGCAGAGCCGGGCCAAGGTTAAAGGCCCGCATGGCCGTCGGCTGCAAATCTTCCACGATCCCGCGCAATTCGGCCATGGTCTCTCGCAGTTGGGCGCTCATGGCCCGCAACTGAGCCTGTCCGGCTGGGCCAATGGTCGGATCGCCGGATAGCTCTTGGATCTGGCGAGACAAAGCTCCCAGATCTGCCAAGGTTTGGTCGTGCAAATCGGCGGCCAACCGACGACTTTCCGCCTCTCGCCCCTCGGTTAGGCCCCGCAAAGCTGCTGCCGTCGCCTCCTGACGGCGAACCTGCTCGTAGAAAGAGGCCCGCTGCAAGGCTACTGCCGCAATGTCCGCCAGCGCGTTCACCAAGTCCGTATCTCTGGGGGAAAATCCGGCGGCTTCTGAGGCGATATCGGCGGTTTTGCTTCCCCGAACTGCCGGCTCAAACGGCGGCATGAAGGCGCAAAGCACCCCGGCCACCTGGCGAGCATCGGTGACTATCGGCACACCCAACAGGGAGCGGATGCCCTTTTGCAGCAGATGGCGGCGGGCGTGGGCAGACAATGGGAAGGTGTTGACATCTGGAATCAGCAGCGTGTTCAGGTGGCTGTAGCAATTGACCCAGAGGAGCTGGCTTAGCTCAGGGGGCAGCGTCTGTCCCCTTTGGGAAGGGATCCCCGGCTGACGGCAATACTCTTGGATGATGGCCAGAAGTTCTGCAGGAGCGCCGGCCAAGGGTTGCTGAGCCAAAGGACTCCGTCCCGCCTCTGGTGGGGCTGTTGCTCTGCCTACGGCAGGGGAAGGGGAACCGCAAGGCTGTCGCGACGAGGCTGCGAACGGCTCATGGCCACTGCAGGGCGCCACAAAACTGCACCGCTCAACCTGCAAAGCCTCTGCCATGCCCTCGAGGGCAATCTGCACCACCTCCTGGGGATTGTAGGTGCCGCTGAGGCGCTGGGCAATCTGGCGCAAAAGGCTTTCCCGCTGGGCAGAGCTACGGGTTTGCTCGTAAAGCCGCGCTTGCTTGAGGGCGATCCCCGCCTGCTCGGCCACGGCTTCTGCCAACTCCAGATCCTCCGGCTGCCAAGGACGAGGGGTCAGGGAATCGCTGCCAGGGTAGCGGATTAGGGCAATGCCCCCCAACAGTTCTTGGGGCCTGTCCGGATGCTCAGAAGCAAATAGGGGCACCAACAACAGCCCACTCCCCTGGCTCTGAGGCTTTAGATCGGCCCAGGACTGAGCCGTCTGCGGCTCCGGCACCACCACAGGCCCCCTCAAGGTGGCGAGCAAACTGGCCCCCAAGCGCAACTTGGCTCGAATCGTCTCCGGCAAGTCCGGCGGGATCCCAGGCTCAACCCAGGGGCAATCTGGGGATCCCACCAACGGCCCCCTTGTCGGCAACAGAGTGTCCAGCAACGACTCCGTCCCGCCCACGCGAACGGTGGGGGAAAGCTGCGGCGCATAAAGGCCAACAGGGTGTAGCAGCTCCTGCTCCGGCTGCCAGAGGGCCAAGATACACACATCTGCCTGAAAAGCCGCCCCGATCTGCTGGGTGATCGCATGGAAGAGGGTGGTGGGCTCCAGGCTGGAGCGAATCGCCGCCGTGATCGAGTGCAACAGAGCCAGCCGTTCCGTCTGCTGATGGGCATGCTCGAACAGGCTGGAACGGGTGAGGGCAATGGCCAGTTGAGAGGCCACCGAGCGCAACAGCTCGATCTCCTCCGGCTGCCAAAGGTGGGGTGTGGTGACGTACACTCCCAACAACCCAATCATCTCCCCTGGCTCTGCAGCCAAACCGGGCCGTCCCCCATCCTTCCCGCCAACCTCCGAAAGCCCTACTCCTGCCGAGCCCACCGACTGCACCGGGATCAGCACCGCCGAGCAAGCCTGCAGCGCCTGGAGAGCGGCCAACCCCTCTGGGGTCAGGAGATCTCGATCCGGCAGCAGAGGCAAGGCTATTTGCACCACCTGCCCCGTCCGCAGGCGCTCGCACAGCGAGCCAAAGTCCTGGATCCGGTACACCTCTCCTAGGGAGGGGGTTAGCCCAGGGCTCAGGGCCTCATGGCTGACCCGAACCGTCTGCTGATCCGGGCTGAGACTGTAAAAACAGCAGCGGCTCAGCCCCTTCACCCCTTTCGAGAGAAAGGCCTGCTGCAGCTCCTTCAGGGCAGTGCTGACGATTTGATCCCACTGCAAAAAGCGGTGAACAGTGCTGGTGATGCGGTTGAGCAGCGCCTCCCGCACCGCCTGCCGTCGGCTGCGCTCCAGCAGCTTGGCATTGATGATGGCGCTGGCGATATAGGAACAGAGGAACTTCACCACTTCCAGAAAGCTGGCTTCCAGAGGTGTCCGGCTCAACAGAGCCAAAGCCCCCAGCCGCTCCTCCCCTCGGTTAATCGGGTAGGCAACAAAGCCCCGCAAGCCATTGGCCTTCACCCACTCCGGGGCGGGCATCCAGGCTTCTTGGGCGGGATTGTTGCTCAAAAGCGGCAGCCCCTCCTGGGCCACCCGTCCTAAAGGGCTGTCGTCAGGATAGATCCGCTGAATTTGGTCGTGAGCAGGGCTGAGCAGGCCGGCATGGGCCACCGACTGAAAACATCCTTCCTGCGGGTCGAAAATCCAAAGGCGAGCTGAGGCCGCGCCCAGGCGATTTACCATCTGCTGTACCAAGGTCTGGGCCAGCTTGAGCACACACTGCTCCAGCTCCCCCATCTCTACAGAGTCCGAAGAGGATGGGGAAGATAACTGAGAAGAGAGCAGCACCAGTTCTTGGACAATTTGGTTTGCAGCCTGTAGCTGGCGTGACAGCATGGGATCCCGATTGCGGCAGCGGTGCGGAGCACTTTCAACAGAGGCAACCGAAGGCATGACAGCAAGAGATGGGCTTCCATCAACAAGGAACCAACTTCTGCACAGCCTCTAACCGCCCCAAAGCCCAGCCCCGCCGCTGGAGAAGGGCAAAAGATTCCAGCAAATCCGGCCCCTGCAGATCCCCTGTCAGGGCGGCCCGCAAACTCTTCATCAGCAGGCCCTTTTTCATGTTCTGGCCCTTGGCCACCTGATCCACCAGCGGTTTTAAGCTGTCCGCCGAAACCTGGGGCAGCTCGGCAGCAGCCAACGTGGTGGCCATAGCAGCCATAGCCTCTGCCACCCCAGGCAGGCGCAACTGTTCCAGAGCTGGCAACGTGTAGCTGAGGGGCTCCTGAAACAAAAAGCGGCTGAGCGGAGGAGCTTCTGCCAGGCGGTCGATACCATCGGCAATCAGGCGGGCCACATCTTCTAACCAGGTGGGATCCGGCACTCCGGAAAGGTCAAACCCTGCCGCCTGCCAAAAGGGGGTGAGCCGTTCTACCAGTTCTGGCGGGGAAAGCCGCTTGATGTACTGGCTGTTGATCCAGTTGAGCTTGTCCCAGTCAAAGCGGGCAGCCGCACGGTTAACCCGGTCAAAGTCGAACAGCGCAGCCGCCTTTTCCAGAGAGAAAAGCTCTTCCCCATCTGGAGGAGACCAACTGAGCAAGGCCAAATAGTTCTTGAGAGCTTCTGGCAAAAAGCCCAGCTGCTGGAACTCCGTCACCGAAGTTGCCCCATCCCGTTTGGAGAGCTTTTTCCCTTCCGGGTTCAGGATTAAAGGAGAATGGGCGAACTGGGGAGGTTCGTGGCCAAGAGCACGGTAGAGCAAAATCTGCTTGGGGGTATTGCCGATGTGATCTTCGCCGCGAATCACATGGGTGATGCCCATGTCGATGTCATCCACCACCACCGCCAAGTTGTAGAGAGGGCAGCCATCCGCCCGGGCAATGACCATGTCTCCTCCCAAATCCTGGGTGTTCCAGGTAATGGGGCCGCGAATGAGATCCACCCAAGACACCTCTAGGGGCTCCTCGATTTTGAAGCGGATCACCGGCTGCCGACCCTCGGCTTCGTAGGCCCGTCGCTGGGCTTCGGTGAGAAAGCGGTGGCGGTTGTCGTAGCGGGGGGCTTTGCCGGCAGCCTTCTGGGCAGCGCGCATCTCCTCCAGCTCCGCCTCGCTGACGTAGCAGCGGTAGGCCAGCCCTCGATCCAGAAGCTGCTGCACCACTGCTTGGTAGCGCTCGATGCGCTTGGATTGGTAGATCGGCCCTTCGTCCCAGTCTAGGCCCAACCAGGCCAGGCCCGCCAAAATGTTGCGGGTGTAGCGGGGCAAAGAGCGGTCGCGGTCGGTGTCCTCGATGCGCAAAATGAACCGGCCACCGTGGCGACGGGCATACAGCCAGTTGAACACTGCCGTTCGGGCGGTGCCGATGTGCAGATTTCCGGTTGGACTGGGGGCAAGGCGAACACAAACACTCACAGGTCTAAGGATCCCAAGCAGAGTATCCCGATCCTAGTCGGCGGCGAGATCCTTTGTCATGTTGGCGTTCTATTGGGTTGCAGGCGGTTGCCAATCGAGGCATTTCGAGTAGAATCCGCCTTAGCTGCCGGTCAAAAGGTAGGCTTCATGGGGATCAAGGTTGACTGGCAATGTCCAACCCCCCCTTTTTTCCGGTGTTGAGGAAAAGCTGTAGCGCAGGAGGAATCACAGCACATGCGTCTGACTTTGGCCATTCTTCTGGGTTGTCTGTCCGCCGGGATCCCGATTGGATCCGCCTTGGCCCAAATTGCCTATCCTTCCTATCCGGTGGGAGATGCCCTGGATAGGATCCTGTTGGATACAGGTAGGAATGTGGATCCGGTCATTTTCCCTGAGGAGGTGGTGCGCTCCCAGGCCCGGCAGACCACCGCCTTCTTCACCACGCTGCTGAACCAACGCACCAACATCCCACCCCTGCGCTCGCTAGATTTGCCCAGCCCCTATCAGGCTTCGGTTCGTACCCAGGCCGGATATTACCGCGTCACCCAGACAGAGCCCGTTTTGGATTTTGAAATCTTGCGCTAGGCAAGGCAGGTATTCAGGGCCTACTCCAGCACCGGTCTGCTGCTGTCAGAATCCTCCTCCTGTGGGGCGGGGAGTATGTCAAAATTCGGCAAGAACCCTTGAGTGGCCGCAATGATCCCACCGGATGGATCCTCCCTTTCCTCTGTCCCTGCTTGGCATAGCCTCACCCTCGCCGCTGCCATCCAGAAGTTGCAGACCGATCCCGATCGCGGCCTCACCACTCAGCAGGTGATCCAGAGGCAGCGGCAATATGGCCCCAATGAGCTGATCACCACTTCTGGCCGTAGCTCCTGGCAAGTCCTGCTGGATCAATTCCGCAACATCATGCTGCTGATGCTGATCGCCGTAGCGGCGATCTCAGCCACTTTGGACTTGCAAGAAGGCGAGTTTCCCAAAGATGCCCTGGCCATTTTGTTGATCGTTGGCCTTAACGGTGGCCTGGGCTATTTGCAAGAAAGTCGGGCGGAAAAAGCGCTGGCGGCCCTGAAAAAACTGGCCTCCCCTACCGTGCGGGTGGAGCGGGATGGCCTGTGGCAAGAAGTTCCAGCCAGCCAACTGGTGCCGGGGGATCGCGTGCTGCTGGAAGCCGGGGTACAGATCCCAGCCGATGGGCGCTTGGCCGAGGCCGTGAACCTGCAGGTGCGGGAAGCAGCTTTGACCGGAGAAGCCACCCCTGTAACCAAACAGGCAGATTGCGTACTCCCGCCGGACATCGAGCTGGGGGAACGGCGCAACATGGCCTTCATGGGCACCGAAGTGATTCAGGGGCGAGGGATCCTCCTGGTCACCAGCATCGGGATGAATACCGAGCTGGGCAAAGTGGCAACCTTGCTGCAATCGGTGGAGACCGAGCCCACCCCGCTGCAGAAGCGCATGAGCCAACTGGGCAATGTGCTGGTGTCGGGATCCCTGGCTTTGGTGGCCTTGGTGGTGGGGATAGGGTTGCTGCAAGCCGGGAGTATGGCCCCTTTCACCTCGCTTCTGGAAACCTCCTTGAGCATGGCCGTGGCCGTGGTACCAGAGGGGCTGCCTGCGGTGATCACTGTCACCCTGGCCATAGGCACCCAACGCATGGTGCGCCGCCATGCCCTCATCCGCCGCCTGCCAGCAGTGGAAACCCTGGGATCCGTCACCACCATCTGCTCCGACAAAACCGGCACCCTCACGGAAAACAAAATGGTGGTGACCGACATCGTTACCCCCGACCGCCACTACCACGTCAGCGGCAGCGGTTACATCCCCAAGGGCTCCTTCTACTGCGGCGGCCAGCTCATGGATCCGGAGAGCGCCCCAGATTTGCAGGCCATCTTGCGGGCCGTGGTGTTCTGCAACGATGCCCTGTTGCAGGCCAGTCTCCAACCTGTTGCCGGGCGTAACCCTCGGTCTGCAGTTTCTTCTCCCCCTTCAACGCCCACCTGGTCCATCCTGGGGGATCCGACCGAAGCAGCCCTGCTGGTGGCAGCCGCCAAAGCCAACCTCCATAAAGGCTCCCTACAGGAGCGCTACCCACGGCTGCAGGAGCTCCCCTTCAGCTCGGAACGAAAACGCATGAGCGTGGTGATCCAAGAAAACGGCGGCTACTGCGTCTACACCAAGGGATCCCCAGAGCTGGTGCTGGAGCGGTGTGATCGTATCCAGAAAGGGGGCACTTGGCAGGAGCTGTCGGAAACCGATCGCCAAGCCATCCTCGGCACCAACAACCGCCTGGCCGCCCAAGGTATCCGGGTTCTGGGGGTAGCCACCCAGAGGCTAGAGCGGATCCCGGACAACGGGGAAGAGGTGGAGCACAACCTGGTTTGGCTGGGCCTGATGGGGATGCACGATGCTCCGCGACCAGAGGCACGAGAGGCCGTGGCCCGCTGCCGAGAAGCCGGGATCCGCACGTTGATGATTACCGGCGACCACCAACTGACAGCTGTTGCCATTGCCCGCCAGCTGGGCATTCTCGAGTCGGAGGATCAGGCGATTGACGGGCGTACCCTCTCCCGCTTGAGTTTCGAGGAGCTGCTGCAAACGGTACAAACCGTCAGGGTCTATGCCCGCGTCGCCCCCGAACACAAGCTGCGCATTGTCCAGGCCTTGCAAAAGCAAAACGAGTTCGTGGCCATGACCGGGGATGGGGTCAACGACGCCCCTGCCCTGCGCCAAGCGGATATTGGCATCGCCATGGGCATCACGGGCACCGATGTGAGCAAAGAGGCCAGCGACATGGTGCTGCTGGACGACAACTTCGCCACCATCGTGGCAGCCATTGAAGAAGGGCGAGTGGTCTACAGCAACATCCGCCGCTTTGTGAAGTACATTTTGGGCAGCAACATCGGTGAGGTGCTGACAGTGGCTGCTGCCCCCATCCTGGGCTTGGGGGATGTGCCGCTGACACCCCTACAGATCCTGTGGATGAACTTGGTGACCGATGGCCTGCCCGCTCTGGCCTTGGCTTTGGAACCGGCGGAGCCAGGGGTGATGCAGCGCCCCCCCTTCAACCCCAAAGAGAGCATCTTCGCCCAGGGGCTGGGAGCCTACATGGTGCGCATCGGCGTGGTTTTTGCCATCTCCACAATCCTCATGATGGTCATTGTGGAAGCCTACATCCCCCACTGGCGCACGATGGTCTTCACCACCCTGTGTATCGCCCAGATGGGCCATGCGCTGGCCGTGCGCTCCAACGAGAAGCTCACCATCGAGACCAACCCTTTTTCCAACCCCTACCTGCTGGGCGCGGTCCTGACCACTCTGCTCTTGCAATTGGCTCTGCTCTATGTGCCTTTCTTGCGCAGCTTCTTTGGCACAGAGGAGCTAACCCGCACTGAACTTTTGATCTGCTTGGGCTTTAGCACCGTGGTTATGGTCTGGGTGGAGTTGGAAAAACTCTATTGCCGCTGGCGCAAGGGATCCCGCTGAATCTTCACAATTATTTTTCACAATAAAGCATCTTCACAATAAAGAGTCTCTCTCCCTGCTGCACCCAGAAACAAAGCTTTGAGCCAAGACTCATTTCCCCAAAAAGCCACTCTTGAGGAATCCTGCCCATTGCATAGAGGCCATTTCCGCAAGTTAGCTGAGCTTCCCCTTTTGACCTCCAAGATAAGCTGGAAAGACTTGCTGGGATACTGTGGAAAGGGGGCAGGAATCTCTGGGTTCTATGCACAGAGAGCTATGGGCGGTAGGGAAAACGGTGGGCCTGGTGGATCCCTCTGGCCTTGCCTTTTGGCTGCTGGGATCCCTCTTCTTGGCTCTCCTGCTGCTCGGCCTGCAGCGGCTTTCTGTCTTGCGGAGGATCCTGAGATTTCCTTTCCAACTTCTTAGGGGCAGCCCTGGCCCAGAGGCTCGTTTTCGGGCAGCCTTGGAAGCCAGCTTGGATGCTATTTACCTGCTGGAGGCGGTGCGGGATCCCGTTACCCGCGAGATCCGCGACTTTGTCTTTGTGGATGTCAACGCCAAGGGGGAAGAGCTCATTTCCCTCCAGCGCCGGCAGATCATCGGCCAGCGGCTGTGCGAGCTGCTGCCCATCAACCGCTGGGGGGGCTTTTTTGAGAAATACAAGCGAGTGGTGGAAACCGGCATTCCTCTGGAAGAGGAGTTCCCCATTTCGGGGCAGCCGGGCTTGAAGGCCAGTTGGATCCATCACCAAGTGGTGCCGGTGGGAGACGGGATCCTCATCACCAGCCGCGACATCAGCGAGCGGGTCAAGATGGAGCGGGCTCTACAGGAAAGCGAGTCTCGCTACCGCGCCCTCTACGAGGCCATTCCCGACTTGATTTTTGAGCTCAGCGCCGAGGGAGTCATTCTTCATTGCAAGCCTTCCCCTTACGTTCCCACCCGACATCCGCCTGAGTTTTACGTGGGTCGCCGCGCCCAAGACGTGTTTACTGGCTCGCTGAAAGAGCAGTATCCATCTCTGGCGGAGGGGGCCTTGGTCAGCCAGACGCCGCAGTACCTAGAGTACGAAGTTGAGATTGAGCCGGGGATCCGCTGCTATCGGAGAGCCTGCGTTGTCGCTCACGGGAGAGACAAAGTTTACATCCTGGTGCGAGATATCACCGAGCGGAAACAGGCGGAGTTGGCCCTTAGAGAAATGGAAGCCACCCAGCGGGCCATTCTCCAAGCCATCCCCGACCTCATCCTTCGCCTGAATCGCCAGGGCATCTGCCTGAGCTTTATTTCCGGAGGCGATATCCATCTCTACACTCCAGCCGAGCAGCACTTGGGCCGATCCCCCCGGGAAATTCTGCCGCTGGAGCTGGCAGAGCAGCGGCTTTTCTATGTTCAGCAAGCCCTGGCCACCCAAACCCAACAGCGCTACGAGTACAGCATTGAAGTTCAAGGGGAGGTACGCTACGAAGAGGCCCGCATTGTCCCTCTCAACAGCCAGGAAGTCCTGGCAATCGTGCGGGATATTACAGAAGCCAAGCAGGCAGAGCTGGCCTTGAAAGCCGCTGAACAGGTGCAGCGAGCCATTCTAGAAGCCATTCCCGACTTGATCTTCCGCCTGGATAGCCAGGGCATTTGCTTGAGCTTTGTCTGGGGGGGCGAGGTTGTTCCCTATAGCTCACCCGACACCTACGTGGGCCGATCCCTGCAGGAGCTTTTGCCACCGGAATTGGCCGAGCAGCGGCTTTTCTTTGTTCAGCAGGCTATAGCTACCCAGACGCGGCAGCGCTACGACCAAAGCATCGAGATTGAAGGGGAGACCCGCCACGAAGAGGTGCGCATTGTGCCCCTCAACGCCCAAGAGGTGGTGGTGATCGTCCGGGATGTAACCGACAGGGTGCGATCCCAGCAGGCCGTCCAGGAAAGCGAGCAGAAGTTCCGGGCTCTGTTTGAGAATGCCGCTGTGGCCATCCTCATCCGTCATGCCGAGACCGGCGAGATCCTGGAGGCCAACTCCCAAGCCATTGCCGCCTACGGGTTTTTCAGCCTGGAGGAGCTGCGGGCATTCGACGCTTGCGAGCAGTCTCCCTATCGCCGGGCTTTGCAGGGGAGGGAGTTTGCCTTGCAGCCCTACTTGGAGCAGGCCCGCCAGCAGGGATCCGCCCGCTTTGAGTGGCGCTGGCAGCGGCAGGATGGCCAGGTTGTCTGGGAAGACGTGTTTGTGCAGCCCCTTGTCTTGCGCGGGATCCCGTGTTGGGTGTTTACCGCGGTGGACATCACTGCCCGCAAGTCGGCAGAAGCGGAGCTGGAGCAGTTTTTCTCGGTGGCTCTGGATTTGCTTTGCATTGCCGATGTCCAAGGGTACTTTCGCCGTCTCAACCGCGCCTGGGAGACCACCCTGGGCTATTCTCTGCAGGAGCTGCAGAGCCGACCGTTTTTGGAGTGGGTTCACCCGGAAGATGTCCCCGCCACGCAGGCGGCCATGCAGCAGCTTGTCGAAGAGAAACGGCTGGATCACTTCGTCAACCGCTACCGCACCCAGGACGGCAGCTATCGTTTCATCGAGTGGCGAGCCTCTTTGGCCGGATCCCTGGTCTACGCCGCCGGGCGGGATATCACCCTAGCCAAGCTGGCAGAAGAGCAGATGAAAGCAGCCAAGGAAGCTGCCGAAGCCGCCAGCCGGGCCAAGAGCGAGTTCCTGGCCACCATCAGCCACGAGATCCGCACCCCCATCAACGCCATTTTGGGGATGACCAGTCTACTCCTGGACACCTCCTTGGATCCGCAGCAGCAGGACTGGGTGCAGACCATCCGCTATGGAGGCGAGGTGCTGCTGAACCTGATCAACGACATCCTCGATTTCTCCAAGATCGAGTCCCAAAAACTGGAACTGGAGGAAATACCCTTTTCCTTGCCGCAGTTGGTGGAGGAGCTGCTGGATTTGATGGCCGCCCAAGCCCAGAGCAAGGATCTGGAGCTGATGGCCTGGGTGGATCCCAACCTGCCGCCAACCTTGATAGGGGATCCCAACCGGCTGCGCCAAATCCTGGCCAATCTGCTCAGCAACGCCATCAAGTTCACCCCCCAGGGAGAGGTGGTGGTGACCGTCGAGGCCGGGGAGAGGGATCCCGAAAAGCAGTGGGTAAGCGTTCAGGTGCGGGATACAGGCATTGGCATTCCCCCCGAAAAATTGGATCGCCTCTTCAAGCCCTTCAGCCAGGTGGATAGCTCCATCAGCCGCCAGTTTGGGGGCACCGGCCTGGGCTTGGCCATCAGCCAGCGTCTCTGCCAGCTCATGGGGGGAGCAATCGGGGTGGAAAGTCAGCCGGGCCAGGGATCCACTTTTCGCTTTCGCATCCCCCTAAAGAGGCCAGACCAGGAGCTGTTGCCAACCGCCGCACCGGATCCGTGCTTGGCCGGCAAGCGGGTTTTGCTGGTGGAAGACAACGCCAGTCAACGGCAGTTGCTATCCCGACTGCTGAGCGCTTGGGGCATGGAGGTAACCTGTTGTGCCTTGGCGGCAGAAGCCCAGGCTGCAGTTAGAACTCGTCCTTTTGACCTGGCCCTTCTGGATGCCACCCTGCCAGACCGGGATGGCTTGACCCTGGCGGCTGACCTGCAGACAGCGCAACCCCGCCTGTTGCCCATAGTGCTGACGGGGCGCAACTTCATCTCCACAGCAGACCCTCTCCCCACTTTGGCCAAGCCGGTCAAAGCCTCCCAACTGCGGAAGCTGCTGCTGGGGCTTGTGGGAGAAAAAGCTCCTTCCTCCTTATCTTCCTCTCCCGCCGCTCCTCCCTCCATTTGGGACGCGACCCTGGCCAGCCGCTACCCACTGCAGATCCTGGTGGCAGAGGATAACCCGGTTAACCAGAAGGTGATTCGCCTCATGCTGGAGCGATTGGGCTACCGGCCCGATATTGTCGGCAATGGCCTAGAAGCCGTCCAAGCTCTGCGCCTGCGACCCTACGATCTGGTGTTGATGGATATGCAAATGCCGGAGCTGGATGGTCTTGCGGCCACCCGTCGCATCCGCGCTGAACTGCCTCCTGAGCGCCAACCCCACATTGTCGTCCTCACGGCCAATGTGTTTTCGGAAGGCCGTGCTGCCGCCGAAGCTGCCGGGGTGGATGGCTACCTCACCAAACCCTTGGAGCCAGCCGCCCTAGTCCGGGTTCTTCAGGGATCCCTTCCCCTTCCCATCCCGGCCAGCCAAGAAGAGGATCCGCCCCTCGACCCCGTTATCCTCGCCCAGATGCGGGCAGTCTTCAGCTCTCCAGAAGCCTGGCAGGAGATGATCCAAACCTACCGGCAGGACAGCGAAGCTCTATTGGGATCCCTGCGGCAGGCCCTAGAGCAGCGGGATCCCCAAGCCATTGCTCGGTTGGCCCACCGCCTCAAAGGCGGCAGCAGCACCCTGGGCGCCAAACGTCTGGCCGAGCTGTGTCAGCAGTTGGAAAAGCTGGTTCATGCCGAGCCAGCCAGTTCTGTAAAATGGGATACTATAGAGCAAGCCCTGCAGAAGCTGGAGGTGGCATATCGGCAAGTTATCCTCAGTCTCTGAGTGCAGAGCTTTTCTCCCTCTCCTCTCGATGCCTATGCTGAAGCCCAATCCCCACCCTCCGGCCAGCTCGCCGGCGGTTCCTGAGGCCCAGCCGGGATCCCCCTCTCCTGAAAAGAAGCCGTTATTGTTGATCGCGGACGATGAGCCCAGCCAGCGACTCTTGGTTCGCTACGCCCTTGAGCGAGAAGGCTACCAAGTTCTAGAAGCCAGCAGCGGCGAAGTCTGTCTGCAGCTAGCCGCTCAACACCCAGTGGATATGGTCTTGCTGGATGCGGTCATGCCGGATGTGGATGGGTTTGAGTGCTGTCGCCGCCTCCATGCTCAAAACTCGGATCTGCCCATTCTCATCGTCACGGCGCTGGAAGATGAGTCCTGCGTGGATGAAGCCTTTGCTGCCGGGGCCAGCGATTACATTTCCAAGCCCATTCGCTGGTCGGTTTTGAAGCGGCGTATCCGTCACCTGATCCAGGCCAGCCAAGCCCAACGCCACCTGCGGGAACTTAACCAAGCCCTAGAAGCCAAAGTGCAGGAACGTACCGCCCAGCTGGCCTGCCAGGTACAGGACTTGCAGCAGCTCAGCCGCCTTAAGGATAGCTTTCTGGCCAGCGTTTCCCACGAGCTGCGCACTCCCCTCACCAAGATCAAGCTGGCCCTGGAACTGTTGGGCCGCACTCCTCTCAACGAGAAGCAGTGCCAATACCACCGCATTGCCCTGGAAGAATGTCAAGCTGAAATCGAGCTAATCAACAGATTGCTGGATCTGCAGAGCCTGGAAGCCAAGGAGTTGGGCTCTGCGGCTGCCGCCATCGATCTCCACAGCTTTTGCACAAGCCTGCTCGACGGGGTGCGAGAACGGGCTCAAACCCGGCAACTGAAGCTGGAGATGGCAGAGCTGACCTCATTCCCGGCAGTGCTCTACAGCTACCCGCAGCGGCTAACCCTGATCCTGAAGGAACTGCTGGAAAATGCCTGCAAGTTCACCCAGCCGGGCGGAACCCTCCGCTTGGAGGTGCAAGCCTTTCCCGGTGGGGTTGAGTTAAGAGTCGGCAATACCGCCCAAATCGAGCCTGACCACCTGCCCCACCTTTTCGAGCGCTTTTACCGGGTGCCCTCTGAGGATCCCTGGGCGCAGCCGGGCAGCGGCCTTGGACTGGCCTTGGTGAAGCATTGGGTGGAGTATCTGCAGGGCCAAATCCGGGTCACCAGCCAGAAGGGATGGACTTGGTTTGTCCTTTGGCTGCCCAGCCTAGAGCCCTCCAACCGTTGACGCCCAAAGGCGGGTGGGAGGCAGCGATTGAGACTTTAGTGACCAACGACAGCAGCAGTCTCAGCAGTGGCAAAGGAGGTGCCACACCCACAACTGGCGACTGCGTTGGGGTTCCTGAAGCGGAAGCCACCGCCCAGCAGATCCTCGGAAAAATCGACGGTGGTGCCGCTGATCAAGGTCATACTCAAGGGATCCACTGCCACCTGGATATCCCCAAAGTCGAAGGTATGATCGTCAGGGTTGGCCTGAGACTCGAAGTTCATCACATAAGAGAGGCCAGAGCAGCCGCTCGGCTTGACCCCTAGACGCAGGATGGGCTGGGATCCCTCTTTTTCGTACTTGCTGCGCAGGCGCTTCAACTCTTGGATGGCGCTATCGGTCAGGGTGATCATGACGAGAAGGCTCAAGGGTACGTTCTACTCCCCATCCTATCAAGGGTTTTTTCTCGGCCAGCGAGAGCATGACTCTAGTCAATAATAAGCTCAACTATACTGAAAATAATGTATAATATGTTCAGTACGGATTACTACCAGTTGATCTTTCTGTTTACTTTCGAGTCTGCCAACATGGTAGCCAAAGCAAAGCAGAAAATTGGTAGTAAGACGACACGGAAACTGCGCTTTGGGTATTCTACTCAAAGCTTTGCGGGATACCGCCATTCTGGTTGGAAACAAACAGAATGCTATCGCTGCATAGTTGAACAGTGATGTTCAGCAGTGTTCAGCGTAAATGTATCAGCAATTGGTAAGCTAGGGATCCCAATCCCTGAGGTCTTGCCCCTGTGACAGATCCCAACGCCATTCGGATCACCTTTTTGGGCACCAGCTCCGGCATGCCCACCCGCCAGCGCAATGTCTCTGGGGTGGCAGTGCAGTTTCCCCAGCGGTCGGAATGGTGGCTGTTCGATTGCGGCGAGGGCACCCAGCACCAGTTGCTGCGCCTAGATGAGCTGCGCCCCAGCCAGTTGCGCCGCATTTTCATCACCCACATGCACGGGGATCACATCTACGGCCTGCCGGGGCTGTTGGCCTCCTGTGGCTTGGGCAGCACCCCTGAGCACATCGATATCTACGGCCCGCCGGGCCTGGAAGAGTACCTGAAGGCCGTGTTGCGCTACAGCGAGACCCGGATCCCCTATGGCTTCCGCGTTCACACCGTCGAAACCGGTCTCATCCTGCAAGAGCCGGAATACTCCGTCTTCTGCGCGCCCTTGGATCACCGGGTGCCCGCCTTCGGCTACCGCGTGGTGGAACAGGATCGGCCAGGCAGCTTCAATGCAGCCAAAGCCCAAGCCGATGGGATCCCCTTTGGCCCTCTGTATGGGCAGCTCAAGGCCGGCCAATCCATCACCTGGCAGGGCCGCTGCTTTCACGGACGGGATTATGTGGGGGATCCCATTCCGGGCCGCAAATTTTCCTATTGCACCGACACGATTTTCTGCCGCAATGCTGTTGATCTCTCCCGGGCTGCGGATCTGGTCATCCACGAGGCTACCTACGCTCAGGCTGACTTGGAGCTGGCCCGCCGCTCTAAGCATTCCACCGCCGCCATGGCCGCCCAAGTGGCCGCCGAAGCCAAGGCCCAAGCTTTGATCCTCACCCACTTCAGCCCCCGCTACACCCCAGAGGCCCCCATTACCTTGGAAGACCTGCTGGCAGAAGCTCAGGCCATTTTCCCCAATACCCTGCTGGCCCGCGATCGGCTGACCTACGAGATCCCCCGTCGCAGCCCGTCCCCTCTGCCGGTGGGTGTGGGCTTGCCTCGCTAGAATGGTAGAACTGACTGTCTCAACCGGCAATGACGGATCCCAGACCCTACCCCGAACGTCCCCCATTTCCAGAGCGGCCCAAAACCGAACAACTGGATCAAAGTGCTGGCGAGTGGCGAACCTTCAGCGCTTTGCCCCCTGCCACCTCTCTGCCCCCGGTTCAAGCCGAGCGGCCAGCCCCGCAAACGGCTGCTGAGGGGGAAACCCTGCCAAAATTGGCTCCCTGGAGCAAACGAATTGGGGCTTTTGCCCTCGACTTTGGGCTGGGGCTGGGGATCTCCTACCTAGCCCAAGGCTTGGCTGCTCTGGTAGGGGCCAATGCAGGCGCCGTGGACATGACCGGCTATCTCGCCTTCTTCGCCACCTGGCTGGTGAACCGCGGCTATTTCCAATCCCGCCCTGAGGGCCAAAGCCTCGGCAAATGGCTGCTGAACATCAAAACCCTGGATCCCGAAACCGAAGCCTCGCCGCACCTGGTTCGCTCTCTGGCTCGAGAGGGAGTGCTCTCCCTCTTTGTGCTTACAGAGGCCCTGCTGGTGCCTCTGGCTGCGGATGGGCTGTTTGCCGTCTTCGACAAGGAAAAACGCCAAACCATTCACGACCGCGCCGGACGTACCCTAGTGGTGGAAGCGGAGCGGGGCTATCACCTGGATGAAAAAGTCCTGCAGTTTTTGCAGGACATCCTAGAGGGGGACGCTGCTGACGACGTCAAATCGGCTGCTCGCGACCTGCTGCGCCAAGCCCAGCGCAATGACACCGTGCGGGATCTGTCCAAGCAGTTGCAGCGCCTGAGCAAAGATGTGGATCGCAACGCCCGTAGCCTACGGCAACAAACGGGCAAGCACGTGAAAACTTGGGTTGATTCCGTCAAGGAAAAGTTGGATAATTGGTGATCGCGCTTATCGAGGTAAACCCCCATCTCCAGCCTCAGGATCTGGGATTGCAGTTTCCTCATTGCCGTTTACCTTCGTCTTGGGATCCGTCATGGCCAAAGCAAAGGGTGCCCGCATCATCATTACTCTGGAGTGTACGGAGTGCCGCACCAACGTCAACAAGCGCTCTCCAGGCGTGAACCGCTATACCACCACCAAAAACCGCCGTAACACAACAGCCCGCTTGGAGCTGAAGAAATTCTGCCCCCACTGCAACCGCCACACCGTCCACAAAGAGATCAAGTAGTTCAAGCCGTTTCGCCGTTCTCCTACTCTATGGTTTACGCTCGCCGCCGCCTGTCTCCCATCAAGCCGGGAGAACCCATTAGGTACACCGATGTTGAGCTGCTCAAGAAATTTGTTACCGAGCGAGGCAAGATCTTGCCCCGCCGCATCACCGGCCTGACCGCCAAACAGCAGCGGGAGCTCACTGCCGCGATCAAACGAGCGCGCATCATGGGTCTTCTTTACTTTGTCAACAAAGAGGGATAGCTTTCTCCGGATCCCGATGGGCCTGCAGCTTTCGCCGGAACTCCAAGCCCGCTTGTCCCAGCCCCTCAATATCGGCGGGGTGAAGGTTTTGAGTCGCGTCTTTCAGGCGCCGCTGTCAGGGGTAACCGACCAGGTCTTTCGAGGGCTGGTACGCCGTTTTGCCCCCCACAGCTTGGTCTACACGGAAATGGTCAGTGCGACCGGCTTGCACTATGCCCGCCAGTTGCCCCGCATCATGGAGGTTGGCGAGGGGGAGCAGCCCATCGGCATCCAACTGTTTGATTGTCGGCCCGACTTTCTGGCGGAAGCAGCCCGCATGGCTGTGGACGAAGGGGCGACCTTGGTGGACATCAACATGGGCTGCCCGGTGAACAAGATTACCAAAAACGGCGGCGGCTCTTCTCTGCTTCGCGATCCCGACACGGCAGCGCGAATTGTGGAGGCGGTGGCCAACGCAGTGGAGGTGCCCGTAACCGTGAAAACGCGCCTGGGCTGGTCAGATCAGGAGATCAACATTTTGGATTTTGCCCACCGTCTGCAGGAGGCAGGGGCGCAACTGCTCACCTTGCATGCCCGAACACGCGCCCAAGGCTTCAACGGCAAAGCCCGCTGGGACTGGATCCGCCGCGTCAAACAGCACCTGCGCATTCCCGTCATCGCCAATGGGGATATTTTCTCGACAGCCGCAGCGGTGAAGTGTTTGGAGGAAACCGGAGCCGATGGGGTGATGTGCTCCCGCGGCACCATGGGCTATCCCTTTCTGGTGGGGGAAATCGATCACTTCCTGAAAACCGGTCAAGAAAGACCGGCCCCCACTCCCCTGGAGCGGATTCAAATGGCCTTAGAGCATCTGCGCGGTCTCTGGGAGTACAAGGGAGAACGTGGCATCCGTCAGGCCCGCAAGCACATGACTTGGTACATCAAAGACTTTGCCGGAGCCTCTCAATTCCGTGCTCTCCTCTGTCGCATTGAGACGGTGCAGGAAGGGGAAGCCCTGCTTCTTCAAGCCATGGAGCGCTGCCAAGAAGCCACACCTCGACCGGAAGAGGCCATTAAAACCACCGAGGAGGTCGACCTTCTCCCTGAAGCCGGTTGGGCGTAGCTCCAAGGATCCCTGCAATTGGAAATCGCTGTACGGCTGCGTTGGCTGTGACCTGCGTCCCCGAAAAAAAGCTACGACGCCTGCTGCTGGGACAGGGCTGCCACCAACTTTTCTCCCATTTCCTGGCAACCCACTAAAGTCATTCCCTCAGAGTAGAGGTCTGGGGTGCGGTACCCTTGCGCCAAAACGGCTTCTACCGTCTGTTCGATGCGGTCGGCAGCTTGCGGCTGATCCAGGGAGTAGCGGAGCATCAGGGCGCCGGAGAGCACCTGGGCAATGGGGTTGGCTTTGTCTTGTCCGGCAATGTCGGGAGCCGACCCATGTACCGGCTCGTATAGGCCGGGGCCAGAGGATCCCAGAGAGGCAGAGGGCAGCATACCAATAGAGCCGGTCAGCATGGCCGCTTCATCGGAGAGGATATCGCCGAAGAGATTGCCCGTGAGGATGACGTCGAACTGCTTGGGCCAGCGCACCAACTGCATGGCGGCATTGTCGATGTACAGGTGGGAAAGTTCCACCTCCGGGTACTCAGCCGCAATGACATTGACCCGCTCCCGCCACAGTTGCGACACCTCGAGAACGTTGGCTTTGTCCACCGAGCAGAGCTTGCGCCGGCGTTTGCGGGCCAGCTCAAAGGCAACTCGGGCAATCCGATCCACCTCAGCTTCGCTGTAGACCATGGTGTTCACGCCACGCCGGGATCCCTGGGCATCCGTGAAGATTCCCTTAGGTTGGCCGAAGTAAATGCCCCCCGTCAGCTCCCGCACCACCACCAGGTCGATCCCCGAGATCACCTCTGGCTTCAGGGAGGAAGCCCCCACCAGTTGAGGGAAGACTTTTACCGGGCGCAAGTTGGCAAACAGCCCCAGCCCCGCCCTCAAGCCCAACAAGGCCCGCTCCGGGCGTTTCTCAGGAGGCAGAGCGTCATACTTGAAGTCGCCGACAGCAGCCAGATAAACGGCATCGCTCTCTTGAGCCATTTTCAGGGTTTCTGCCGGCAAGGGATCCCCGGTCTGTTCGTAGGCGGCCCCGCCGATTAGGCCCTCTTGCCACTGGAGAGCAAATCCCATCTGCCGGGCAACTGCATCCAAAACGGCTCGTCCCACCCGCATGATTTCGGGGCCGATGCCATCTCCGGCAAGGGCTGTGATCCGATAGGTTCGAGCAGTTGAAGAAGAAGTGCTCATGAGCGGTCAAGCTGAAGATGAGGGCGTAGAGATACTACCATTTCGGCGGACTTGCCCATCCCTTGGCACACAGGTTTGCAGACAACTTCTCCAAAAAGCTCTCCAAAAGAGAAAGTGCAGCCCGGCCACCGACCTGCTGCACTCTGATGGTGATTCTGATGGTGATGATGACGATCAACCCATCAAGCGGGAGTCCCAGATGTTCTTTTAGAACAAGCCCAAGGTGACCCACTTATCCAAGGGCAAGGTGGCACCTATGCCCAGGTAGAGGGTGACCAAGGTGCCGATCAGGAACACCGTTGTCGCCACTGGGCGGCGCAAGGGGTTTTGGAACTTGTTGACGTTTTCGATGAAGGGCACAAACAAGAGACCCACAGGAATGGCAGACATCAGAGCAATTCCCAACAGCTTGTTGGGAGCAATCCGCAGGATGTGGAAGGCGGGGTAGAGATACCATTCCGGCAGAATTTCCAGAGGCGTAGCAAAGGGATCCGCCGGCTCACCCACGCCTGCCGGATCCATAACCGACAGGCCAACGATCACTCCAATAGTGCCCAGGATCACCACCGGAAACATAAAGAGCAAATCGTTGGGCCACGCAGGCTCGCCATAGGTCATGTGGCCCATGTTTTTCTTCAGCTTGGCTACAACTTTGGGGTTGTCTAGATCAACCTTGCGGGTAATGGCCTCGGTCGCTATCACCTGTTTTGAGACAGCCATGAGAGTTCTCCTTATCTAGGGACAAAAGTTCTGAAAAAGGGGCAGTTAGAGATCCCATTTGCCGGGACGGTCAAAGACTGCTGGGAGTCAAACCTTGCTCACAAAGGCCCAGAAATGCCTTGGCGGCGGATCATCAAAAAGTGCATGGTCATAAAGACTGCGGTCAGCCAGGGTAGCACGAAAGTGTGCAAGCTGTAGAAGCGAGTCAGGGTAGCTTGACCAACCGCTTCGCCACCCCGGATCAGTTGCACCAACAAGTCGCCCACCACCGGAATGGCACTGGGCACACCGGAGACGATCTTGACCGCCCAGTAGCCCACCTGATCCCAGGGCAGGGAGTAGCCGGTAACGCCAAAGGAGACGGTCAGCACCGCCAAGATCACGCCGGTTACCCAGGTCAGCTCACGGGGCTTTTTGAATCCCCCTGTCAGATAGACCCGGAAGGTGTGTAGGATCATCATCAGCACCATCATGGAGGCGCTCCAACGGTGGATGGAGCGCAACAGCCAGCCGAAGTTCACCTGGGTCATGATGTAGTTCACCGATTCAAAGGCCTCAGCCACCGTCGGACGATAGTAAAACGTCATGGCGAAGCCGGTGGCAAACTGAATTAAGAAGCACACCAGCGTCACCCCGCCGAGGCAGTAGAAGATGTTAACGTGAGGCGGAATGAATTTCCCTGTTGCGTCGTCGACGAAAGGCGTAATCTCCAGCCGCTCGTCCAACCAGTCGTAAACTTTGCTCATAATGCCTGCAATTCTTGAAATTGGATGTCGAGGGCGGGGCAAGCCCACTCTCCTCAGCAATGTAACACAATCTTTTAACACTATCCTGGCGCCGGGCTCAGCTTGGGAACCAAGATCTTGATCCCAGTAGGCCAGGCAAGTTTTCGATATTGCGTTTTGTTCATGTTTCTTAATGTTTTTTGGGATCGATGGTTGTGCAGAAGCCGAGATACACAGGGATCCGCTGGAGAGGGTGGGGGATCCGCATTGTCTTGCTTGGGTGTTTGCTCTGGGCGAGTTTGGGCATTGGCGCCTGTCCAGGGCAGGCCAGCCGTTGGGGAGAAGAGCAGCAACTGCTGGCGCAGGCTTGGGCCTACGTGGATCGGGCCTATGTGGATCCGGGGTTTAACGGGCAAAACTGGTGGCAGGTGCGGCAACGGTTTCTCTCCCGGCCCTTAAAGGAGCGCAAGCAGACCTATCAGGCCATTGAGGAGATGTTGGCCACTCTGGGGGATCCCTTTACTCGCTTTCTGGACAGAGAGCACTACCTCAGCCTGCAGACCTCTACAGCCGGCGAGCTGAGCGGTGTCGGCTTGCAGATTGCCATCGATGAGCAGGGGGCGGTGCGGGTGATTGCCCCCATGGAAGGCACTCCTGCCGAGCAGGCCGGGATCCAACCCCAGGATGAGATTTTGGCGGTGGATCGGGTGCCGGTGGCGGGGCTGAGCCTGGACGAAGTGGCCGAGCGGATGCGGGGGCGCAGCGGCACGCCGGTTACTTTGAAGCTGAGGCGGCAGGATCGCATTTGGGAGGTGGAGCTGGTACGCCAATCGATCACCATCAACCCCGTGCGCACCCGTTTTTTTGAGCTGCCTCAGGGATCGGTGGCCTACATTCGCCTCAGCCAGTTCAACGGCAATGCTGCCGCTCAAGTCCGCCAAGCCATTCGAACCGCAGAAGCTCAAGGGGTGCGGGGCTACATTCTCGATTTGCGCAACAATCCGGGGGGACTCTTGCAGGCGGCCATTGAGATCGCCCGCTTCTGGATCCCCAAGGGTGACATTGTGCTGGTGACGGATCGCCACGGCATTCAAGACAGCATTCCCGCCACCGGCGAGGTGCTCACAGAGGCACCGCTGGTGGTCTTGGTGAACCAGGGCAGCGCCAGTGCCAGTGAAGTGTTGGCCGGGGCACTTCAGGACAGTGGGCGAGCTCAACTGGTGGGAACGCGCACCTTTGGCAAGGGTCTGATTCAATCCCTGCTGGAGCTGGCGGATGGATCGGGGCTGGCGGTGACCACGGCCAAGTACCTTACCCCCAGCGGCCACGACATTCATCGCCAGGGGATCCAGCCCGATGTGGTGGTGGCGGAGGGATCCGTTCCTCTGACGGCGGAAACCTTGGCCGGGCCGGAGGACATCCAGCTCCAGCGAGCCCTGGAGTTGTTGGGGCAGCTCCAAGGGATCCGGGTGGCCAAAAGCCCGTGAGGAAGGGGATCCCACGGTAGAACTCAATCGTTGGCATTCAGGATTTGGATTCCTGGTTGTTTTCGATTCGTTTTAGGATCGAAAGCAGGGTTTCCCGTCCAGCGCTGATCTCTGACTCTGTCCGCTCCCGCCCGCATGAACGCTATCCAGCAATTTCACCACTTTTTCAACTGCTGCATTGGAGCTTGGCGCACAGAGCGCACCTACCATTACCTAGACCGTGGCGAGGTGGAGCGCTCCCGCACCGAGTTCACCATTCGCACCCTCACCCCTGAGCTCAAGCACAAGGTGCTCGCCGACAACAACTACCCCAACCACAACGTGGATGGTTTTCTGGGCTTTCACTTGGCTTTTGAGACGGTTTCCGAAAAGGGTGAGGAGGCCGGGCAAGAGCTGAACATGCTGTTCGTCCCTCGGCAGGAAACCCCCCTGGGGCTGCAGGGAGACTACCTGCGGGATCGGGCCTATGAGGAAGATCGCCCGATGGTGGCGACTTTCCGGTTTGATCCCGGATCCCTGCAACTGGTGATGACCACCACCTACACTCGTGTGGTTGCTGTAGATACCATCACTCTACTGAATCCGCGCCTGCGCCTGCGGCAGATCCTTACCTACCAACGTCCCCCTCAGGGTCAGCCTTTGCAGGAGCTGTTGCTGGTGGGGTTTGGGGTAGAACAGAAGCTGACCTAGCCTGCGGATCCTGAGCATGACGCTTCCCAAAGACCTGAGATTGTCTCAGCACTTAGCTCTGATCCAGTTGAGGTTCGAGCGAGGACAATACCGGCAGGCGCTAGAGGAGGTTAAGCAGGCCCAAAGCCGCTATCCGCAGTCGGGTAAGCTACGGCTCTGGCAGGCCCTGGCCCAAGAAGCCCTTGGCGAAACGCAGGAGGCCATCCTGTTGGCCCAAACCTTGCTGCGCAACCCAGATCCAGAAGTTGCCCAGCAGGCTCGCTATGTCTTGGGTATCTGGCAAGCCCCTCGTCTGCGGCGTCCAGCGGAGTGGTTGAGCGAAATTCCCGATCTCAGCCGGCTGGAGGAAGCTGATCCCCCAGAGTACCGCTTGGCCTATGGGCGCTCCCAACGCAAAGGCCCTTCCCCAAGATCTGGGGATCCCCTCAGCCGCCGGGCAGCGGATCCCCCGTTGGACACTAAGCCCCTCATCTGGGTGTTGATCGGGATCCTCTCGACCCTGCTGGCCGTGATGGCTTGGCTGCCCTAGAGGGGGGTACAACCGTTCTGGAAGTGAGATCTACAACGATTCTCGTCGCTGCGGGGTTAAGGGGAGATACTGGGAATAGAGGAGACGCTAGGTCTAGCTCAGGGGAGCGGATCTGCGTCCTAGGGATCCCGACAGGCTCCTCGGCAATTGGGGCAGAAAGCGGAGGTTAAGAGTGGCTACCCAAACATTGGTGATGGATGCAGTGGAACAGTTGGGCCTGCGGGTCACGCTGGGAGATATTGCATCCAGCACGGGCTTAGCTTTACACGAGGCCAAACAAGAGCTACTGAATTTGGCCCAAAAGGCGGAGGGGCATCTCCAGGTTTCCCGGCAGGGGGAGATTACCTACGTTTTTCCACCGGATTTTCGCAGCATTCTCAAGCGCAAGGAGCAGCAGGATCGGCTAGCAGCCCTGCGTCGCCGGTTGTGGGGGGGCTTCCTCTATGGGTTGCGCATCTCCTTTGGCATTCTGCTGGTGGTGTCAATTGTCTTGATCGTCCTGGCGTTGATTGCCTTGCAGATGGCCAGTAGCCGCGAGCAGGACAATCGCAGCCGGTCGCGGGGGATAGGGTTTTACTACTTCCCCAATCTTTGGATCGGCAACCCCTTCTGGGATCCTTACCCCTACTATGGGAGCTACTCCGGTCGGACGCGCCCCCGCCAGCCGCAAAAATCCGAGCTGAACTTCCTGGAAGCGGTGTACAGCTTCCTCTTTGGGGACGGGGATCCCAATGCCAACCTGGAGGAGGAGCGCTATGCCCTCATTGGCCAACTGATTCGTGCCAATGGGGGGGTGATCGCAGCGGAACAGGTGTTGCCCTACCTGGATGTGGAGCCGGGATCCCCGGCCTTGGAATACGAAGATTACATGCTGCCCATTTTGCTCAAGTTCGACGGTCAGCCGGAGGTCAGCGAGGACGGGGACATTGTCTACCGCTTTCCGGAACTGCAGGTGGCCGCCTCAGAGCGTGAGCCCAAGAGGATCCCCGAAGTGTTGCAGGAGAAACCTTGGGTGTTCAGCCGGGCCACGCCTGGTCAACTGACCCTGTCAGGGGGTTTGGGAGTTCTCAATTTCTTTCTGGCCGCCATTCTCTATGGGGCACGGGAAGAGGTGGCAGCGGCAGCCGGCAGCAATGCTTTTTTAGCCTTCATCTACCCGTTGATTGGGTTTCTGTTTCTCTACGGCAGCCTCTTTTTGGCGGTGCCCGCCGTTCGGTGGTTGACCTTGCAAATCCGCAACCAGGGAGTGGAGCGTCGCAATCGTGTCCGGCAGCTTTGGCGAGAGCATCTGCAGCATCCCACAGAGGCGCTGCTGCGCAAACTCAACTTTGCCCGCCGCTTCCGCCGTCAAGAAGTTGTGCAAGAGTCGGACACCATTTACTCAACCGATCGGGATTTGATCGAGCAGCGGGACTACCGTCTGGACGAGCCGGTGTTCCGCCAGCTTTTGGAATCCAAAGCTCAGCAGGAGTACCCGGAAACCGAACAAGTGCGCCAGCAGCGTCCGCTCTAGAAAGGGCATGGCCTTTGGGCAAACTCCCGGTCTACCGTTTAGGCCGAGACAGATTCGAGTTTCTTGGCCAGCCGGCGAATCCAGCGCTTGGGTTTGCTTGGACTTCTTTCTCCCCCGGAGAACTCACAGCAACCACTCCGAGACCCGCTCCCCCACCTTCTGCAAATCCAGAGGAATGGCCACCGCCTTGCCCATACGAGGTCTCTGACGGGTGGACTCGATCTCCCGGCGCACCGATTCCCACACCCCCCAAGCCTGCAAATGGGCCAGCACTCTCTCCAAGTGGGCCAGATACTCCGCCTCGCTCAAGGGAAAGGAGGGCTGCTCCAGGTAGCGCCACATCACCAGCAGCACCACCTTCTGCTGGATACGGCGCAACTGTACGTCGTAGGAACAGCCCCACTTCTCGCGCAACAAAGCTTGAAAGTCGGATCCCTTCATCAGGACTGCTTGAGACTGGCTTGGATCTGGCTCCAACCTTGCCGGGTGGGCCGCTCACCTTGGGAAGAAAGGCTACGGCCTCTTCCAGCGTTGCATTTCTTAACGATATTGGCCAGAGGGGTCGGTTAGGATGATGTCGCTTGTCAACGAACGTTAAAACTTCTCAGGTTTGCATTTGCCATTATGACGGAAGCGGTTAGCAACTTTGAAGCGCCCCCCATGAGCCGGCGGGTTCTTCTCAATGCCCTGCTCAGTGGCTCTGTGGGAGTCGTAGTGGTGGGCGCCCTCTACCCGGTGGTGAAGTACTTTATCCCGCCCTCTTCCGGTGGAGGGGGTGAGGGCCTCATCGCTCAGGACGCCCTCGGCAAGCCCATCAGCGTCAGTGAGCTGTTGGCCACCCATGCTGCCACGGACCGGGTGCTGGCCCAAGGTTTGAAAGGGGATCCCACCTACATCGTGATCGACAATGGGGCGGTGGCCAACTACGGCCTCAACGCGGTTTGCACCCACCTTGGCTGCGTGGTGCCCTGGAATGTGGGGGAAAATTTGTTTAAGTGCCCTTGCCACGGATCCCAGTACGCGGCCAATGGCAAGGTGATTCGGGGGCCGGCTCCCCGCTCGCTGGAGCTGGTGAGCGCCACGGTGGATGGCGACAACGTTCGCTTCAGCCCCTGGCAAGGCCCTGATTTCCGGGAGACCTAAAGGGCAAGGGATCCCGCCGGTTCTGCCCAGGCAATTGCGTCAGCGGTGCGGAGCACCTTTCCAGTCCAACTGTTGACCGGCCCCTGATCTCCCTGATCTAGAAGGATGGTGAGGTAAGGATCCTGGCTGTGCCGGCTTTTGCCGAACGATTTGGGGCAAATTGTCGAGATGGCTGTTCCAAGACTGTGTCCTAAACCTGTGATGGAAATTCATTCTGAGCTGAGAGTTATGAAGCGAATCTGCTTGGCCTTCTGTGGGCTGCTGCTGTTGCTGGGGATGGGGGCACGTCCGGCGGCAGCCTACCCCTATTACGCCCAGATGGCCTACGACAACCCCCGCGAGGCGACCGGAAAAATTGTCTGTGCCAACTGCCACCTGAACGCCATGCCCACTCGCGCCGAGGTGCCGCAGGCAGTCACCCCCGGCCAGGTGTTCACCATCAAAGTTGGGATCCCCTATGACCTGAGCAAGCAGCAGGTGCTGGCAGACGGCAGCAAGGGTGGGTTGAATGTGGGCGCGGTGGTGGTCTTGCCGGAGGGCTTCCGCCTGGCCACCGAAGCCGAAATGACCGAGGAACAGCGGCAGGAAACCGCCGAGACCTACATCACCCCCTACAGCGACGCGAAGCCCAACATCCTCCTGGTCGGGCCTTTGCCGGGCGAGCAGCATCAAGAAATCGTCTTCCCGGTGGTGGCCCCTGACCCGAAAGAGGATCCCTCGGTGGCCTTCATGAAGTATCGCGTTTACATCGGGGCCAACCGAGGTCGCGGTCAGCTTAACCCCGACGGCAGCCTCAGCAACAACAACGTTTTCCGCGCTCCGGCCACCGGGCGTCTAGTCAACATCGCCACCCTCAACTCCGATATCAGCGATCTGCCGGCTGAATTGGCCAGCCTGGTGCCCCCGGAATACGAGCTGCCGGGCACGAGAGTTCTCAGCTTCGAGACCGAAAGCGGGATCCAAAACCTGGTGGTGCCGCCTGGGCCGGAACTGGTGGTTGCTGTTGGAGACAGCGTCAAAGAAGGGGATCCCGTCACCAACAATCCCAATGTGGGCGGCTTTGGCCAGGTGGAGCGGGATCTGGTGCTGCAAAGCCCGGAGCGGGTGAAATGGCTGGTGGCTTTCCTGGCAGCCGTTACGATTGCCCAGCTCTTATTGGTGCTCAAGAAAAAGCAGGTGGAGCTCATTCAAGCCGCCGAAATCCTCGGCTAGCTCAAGCTCTTTCCTAGCCTGCACCTCGGAAGCATATCCGGGGTGTTTTTTGTTCGGTAGGGTTCTAAGGCAGCCTCAGCTCTCCTCTGATCACCAGCACCGCTTGCCCAGCAATCTCCACCCGTGAGCCTCGATCTCGGCACCACAGCTCGCCCCCGCGGGCCGAGAGCTGGTGAGCCTTCAAATCAAGTCGGCCCAGGCGTTTGGCCCAATAGGGCATCAAAAGACACTGGGCGGATCCCGTCACCGGATCCTCCGGGATCCCCAGCCGAGGAGCGAAAACGCGGCAGACGAAATCCGGCCCATCCTCTAGATCCGCCCCAGAGGCTGTGACGATCAACCCCGGGACGGGGAGTGCTTGAACCTGGGCCAGATCCGGTTGCACCTGCTGCACCTGTCCCGCCGAAGCCAGCACCGCTACCCCCATGTCCCCCCGGTATAGCTCCACGGGTGGGATCCCCAAAGCCGCTGCCACCTGCTCCTTGGCTTCTGGCCAAGGTTCCGGAGTTTGAGCAGGAAAATCCATGGCCAGGCGATCCCCTTGCCGCCGCACCTGCAACAGGCCACTGCGGGTGGAAAAGGCTACCCTCTCCGCCTCAGGATGCACCTCGGTGAACAGCACATGGGCACCAGCCAAGGTGGCGTGGCCACAGAGATCCACCTCCGTCGTCGGCGTAAACCAGCGCAGCCCATAGTGGGGAACCTCGCCCTGGGATCCCTGAGGCAGTAAAAAAGCCGTCTCCGATACATTGTTCTCCGCCGCAATGGCTTGCATCAGCGCCTCTGGCAACTCCTGGGGCAGCAGACACACCGCTGCCGGATTGCCGCCGAAAGGCACCGCCGTAAATGCATCCACCTGAAAAAACGGGATCCACACCTTCTCAACCCAGCCCAACTCAGGTCATGATCCCACAGCAGACCCCAAAGTAGGGGGATCCGCACCCCGACCGCACCTGCCAAAAGCGGGATCCCGCTGACAAAGGCTATTGTCAGGCCAGAAAGTTGGCTGATAAACTAGCACTCGTAAGTCGAGAGTGCTAAGTCGCTTCCCCTCGGGAAGCGGAATTAATGGAAAGAGGAGGACATTCGTCATGGCTGCAGTGGCTCTTAACGTCTCTACCCTGAAGCCGCTGGGCGACCGCGTGCTGGTCAAAATCGCTCAGCAGGACGAGAAAACCGCAGGTGGGATCTTCTTGCCGGACACTGCCAAGGAAAAGCCCCAGGTGGGGGAAGTGGTTGCTGTTGGCCCTGGCAAGCGCAACGACGAGGGCAAGCTGATCCCGATGGAACTGAAAGCCGGCGACAAAGTGCTCTACTCCAAGTATGCCGGAACCGAAGTCAAGCTGGGCAGCGATGAATATGTGCTGTTGGCCGAGCGGGACATTCTCGCCATTGTTCAGTAATGGTCAGTGATTCAGCAGCAGTTCAACGAACGATTGAATCCTTGAGACTCTGTTTCACCCTTACTTGCGTTTGCATCTGAGAGGTTGACTATGGCGAAATCGATCATTTTCAGCGAGGAAGCCCGTCGCGCTCTAGAGCACGGCATGGATATTTTGGCAGAAGCCGTAGCCGTTACCCTGGGTCCCAAAGGGCGCAACGTCGTGCTGGAGAAGAAGTTTGGCGCCCCCCAAATCATCAACGACGGGGTAACCATTGCCAAAGAAATCGAGCTGGAAGACCACATTGAGAACACAGGCGTTTCCTTGATCCGGCAGGCGGCTTCCAAGACCAATGACACGGCTGGGGATGGCACCACCACGGCCACGGTCTTGGCTCACGCCATGGTGAAAGAAGGTCTGAAAAACGTGGCTGCCGGCGCCAACCCAATTGCCCTGAAGCGGGGGATCGACAAGGCGGTGAAGTTTTTGGTAGACAAAATCGCCGAACATGCCCGCCCGGTCGAAGATTCCAAAGCCATTGCCCAGGTGGCGGCCATTTCCGCCGGTAACGATGAAGAAGTGGGCCGTATGATTGCCGAGGCCATGGACAAAGTGGGCCGCGAGGGGGTGATCTCCCTGGAAGAAGGCAAGTCCATGACCACCGAGCTGGAAGTGACGGAAGGGATGCGCTTCGACAAGGGCTACATCTCCCCTTACTTCGTCACCGATACCGAGCGGATGGAAGCGGTTCTGGAAAACCCCTACATCCTCATCACCGATAAGAAGATCACCCTGGTGCAAGACCTGGTACCGGTTCTGGAGCAGGTGGCCCGCGCCGGTCGTCCTCTGCTGATCATCGCCGAAGACATCGAGAAAGAAGCGCTGGCTACCCTGGTGGTGAACAAGCTGCGGGGTGTGCTGAGCGTGGTAGCGGTAAAAGCCCCTGGCTTCGGGGATCGCCGCAAGGCCATGCTGGAAGACATCGCCATCCTGACCGGTGGTGAGGTGATCAGCGAAGAGCGCGGCCTGAAGCTGGAGAACGCTCGCCTCGATTCCTTCGGCACTGCCCGTCGCGTCACGGTAACCAAAGACAATACCACCATCGTGGCGGAAGGCAACGAAGCGGCTGTGAAAGCCCGTTGCGAGCAAATTCGCCGTCAAATTGAGGAAACCGACTCCACCTACGACAAAGAAAAACTGCAAGAGCGCCTGGCCAAGCTCTCCGGCGGTGTGGCAGTGATCAAAGTGGGCGCGGCCACTGAAACCGAGATGAAAGACCGCAAGTTGCGCCTGGAAGATGCCATCAACGCCACCAAAGCGGCGGTAGAAGAAGGGATCGTTCCCGGCGGCGGCACCACCTTGGCACACCTGATCCCGGTGGTAACCGAGTGGGCGCAAGCCAACCTGTCCGGCGATGAACTGGTGGGGGCCAACCTGGTCGCCCGCGCTCTGGGCGCTCCGCTGCGCCGCATTGCTGAGAACGCCGGCCAAAACGGCTCCATTGTGCTGGAGCGGGTGAAAGATAAGCCCTTCAACACCGGCTACGATGCTCAGAACGACGCCTTCGTGGATATGTTCGAGGCGGGCATTGTAGACCCGGCCAAGGTTACCCGTTCTGCCCTGCAAAACGCCGCTTCCATTGCGGGGATGGTGCTGACCACCGAAGCAATCGTGGTGGACAAGCCCGAGCCCAAAACCAACACGCCGGCAAGCAGCGGCAGCGGCATGAGTGACTACGACTACTAATCCGTTGACCGCCACAGCGAGGTGGGTCCCTGAGGCTCACCGAAGAGCCCATGGGCACTTCGCTTCCTGGCCAGGCATCTTGGATGAATCTTTCGGGATCCCCTGGTGGGATCCCTTTTCTTGTGGATTTTCATCAAGACGCAGGCAATCCGGCGGGATCATTCCCAATACCCATGCAACAGCAGCGCAACTGTCTGTGACGTTGATCCCCCTCTACCTTTGGGAGAGGGGCTGGGGGTGAGGGCGCCGGAGCCATGCAATCGGGAACTGCCTCAAACTGGTTTTTTGATAACGACTCTGATTCTGTCCAACTTGAAGAGAAGGGGAAGGCGGTGTGGCTCAGTTGATCTGCATTGGCCTGGATCTGGCCTGGTCAACCCGCAACCCTTCCGGTCTGGCCACGCTGCGAGTCCAGCTCGGGGATCCCGGCAGGCAAAACTTGACAGGCCATCTGGTCGATAGCCGCATTCTCCAAACGGATGAGGAGATCCTGGACTACATTCAAGCTCAGGCGGGAGGGGATCCCTGCTTGGTGGCGGTGGATGCGCCCTTGCGGGTTCCCAACCTCACAGGACAACGGCGGGCCGAGGCAGAACTGAACCAGGTGTTTCGCGCCTATGCAGCCGGGGCCCACCCAGCCAACCGCCGGCTTCTAGAAAAAGACGGCCAGGTGAGAGGGGAAGCCTTGGTGCAAGCCCTAGCCAGTTATGGCTTTCGGGAGCAGGCCAGCATCGAGCGAGGAAAACTTACCCGCCAAGTGACCGAGGTCTTCCCCCACAGCGCCTTGGTCAGCCTCTTTGGCCTCAGCCGCACTCTAAAATACAAGGCCCGCCCTCGACGCACCTGGCCGGAACGGCAACAAGCCTGGCAGCTTTACCAGCATCATCTGCGCTCTCTGGCTGCCGCTGACCCAGCTCTCCGGGGCCACGAAGCGTTGCTCCAAGTGGAGGTGGGATCCCTCAAGAGCCGTCGGCTCAAAAACTACGAAGATCAAGTGGATGCCTTGATGTGTGCTTACATCGCCCTCTACGGGTTCCGTTGGGGATCCGAGCGCTGCCGCAGTTTCGGCACCCTGCAAGAAGGGCACATTTTCACGCCCCTGCCCCCTCGAACCTTTGGGGCGGATTGAGACCCGCTCCGGGATCGCAGGTGGAAATCCCAACCAGAAGAACAAAACTCTCGCTAGCCTTGGATCCCTCCTTGGCGGCATGATAAGAACAAGGGATCCGCAGAACAGGGGAAAAATGGACGTGCAACTGGGCCGCAATCGGCAGGCGAGACGCGCTTACGGGCTGGATGAAATCGCGCTGGCCCCAGGCAGACGAACGCTGGATCCCAGCCTGGTGGATACCCACTTCACCCTGGGAGGGATCCAACGGCAAATCCCCATCATCGCCAGCGCCATGGATGGCGTGGTGGATGTGCGAATGGCCATTTTGCTCTCGGAGCTGGGAGCTTTCGGGGTGTTGAACCTGGATGGCATCCAAACCCGTTACGCCGATCCCGATGAGGTGTTGGCTCAGATCGCGTCGGTGGGCAAAGACGAGTTTGTGCCCCTAATGCAGCGCCTCTACAGCGAGCCGGTGAAGCCAGAGCTAATCCAAGAACGCATCCGCCAGATTAAAGCCTCCGGCGCCATTGCCGCCGCTAGCTGCGTGCCCGCCCACGCCGCCCAATACGGCCCCCTGGTGGCTGAAGCCGGGGGGGATCTGTTTTTCGTTCAGGCCACGGTAGTTTCCGTCCACCACAAGGTGCCCGAGGGCATGCAGAAGCTGGATCTGGCCCAATTTTGCCGGTCGATGTCCATTCCTGTTGTGGTGGGCAACTGCGTTACCTACGATGTCGCTCTGGAGCTGATGCAGGCCGGAGCTGCCGGTGTCTTGGTGGGGATCGGCCCGGGGGCTGCCTGTACCTCCCGCGGCGTGTTGGGGGTGGGGGTACCACAGGCTACAGCGATTGCCGACTGTGCCGCTGCACGGGAGCAGTTTTTGGCGGAAACCGGCGCCTACGTTCCCATCATTGCCGATGGGGGATTGGTGACCGGTGGCGACATTTGCAAGGCCATCGCTTGTGGAGCCGATGCAGTGATGATCGGATCCCCCCTGGCCCGCGCCTATGAGGCCCCCGGTCGCGGCTTTCATTGGGGCATGGCTACCCCCAGCCCCATCTTGCCCCGCGGCACCCGCATCCGCGTGGGATCCACCGGCACCTTGGAAGAAATCTTGCGCGGCCCCGCCCGCCTGGACGACGGTACCCACAACCTCTGGGGTGCTCTGCGCACTAGCATGGCCACCCTGGGGGCTGCCAATCTCCGAGAAATGCAGCAGGTGGAGATCTGCATCGCCCCCTCCCTCCTGACCGAGGGCAAGGTGTACCAGAAGGCGCAGAGCTTGGGCATGGGGAAATAGTCCCTTGGGAATGCTAAACTCGGTGGACTGGGATCCTTCAGGGGCGGTTAGCTCAGCGGTAGAGCGCCTGCCTTACAAGCAGGATGTCACTGGTTCGAGTCCGGTACCGCCCATCCCCACCGGAGCTTGCAGCTTGAGAGCTCTGTCTCAGCTAGAAATCGCAGGAGCCCCGCACTGTACCCGTAGGGTCAGTGTCGGGAGGAATGCGGAAGTTATGATAGAACCATGACCCAAGTCCTG
>NZ_JBSSCV010000010.1:0-101085 GCF_054060065.1 Thermostichus sp. MS-CIW-37
TTTTATCAACTCCGTCAATTTTTGGAGTACAAGGCTCTGCGTGCGGGGGTTGCTCTGGTTCTTGTTCCGCCTGCCTACACGTCGCAGACCTGCCATCGGTGTTTGCACATTCATCCCGACCCTGCGCAATCCTACCGCAGTGGAAAGAAGTTTAAGTGTGGACACTGTGGATGGGAAGGGGATGCGGATTTGAATGGTGCGAATGTGATTGCGCTTTTGGGGGCTGCTGTAAACCAGCCTAGAGGCTCGTGGTTGGCTTGCCAACTGCAGGGCTACCGTTCGCGTCAGCGGGCCGGAGGCCTTAAGCCCGCCCTGTACTGCGAAGCAGTCAGGGTCGGGTAGTTTACAATATGGTGATTAATTGTTAAAGCGTTAAAGCCGGGCAGAATGAGCACTTAGTACCGATGCTCCCCTACCCAGAGGCCGACCAATGCTGCCTTGCCCCAGGGATCCACTTTCACTTCTGCCCGCGTGGCTTCAGGGTAACGCCGAATATCCTCTTCCAAGGCATCTCCAATCGCTTCGGGAATAAAAAATTCTTCGGTTCCCAACTTGAGCTGCTGCCCGTCAAACCAGCCTCGCAGTACTTTCTCTTCAGGCTGCAAATCTTTGGGCATCTCCCGGCTGACACCGATTGCTCGCCAAGGTTGAGTGGGATCCCCTGCGGGGGGAGCTAAGCGCAGATAAAGGATCCCTGGCGTCTCCAAATCAGGTAACCAACCCGGCAGTTGCTCTAGGGTGGAGCGCCGACCGACGACGTAGCCCAAGGCCACATACCGGCCCCGCAAAAGGTCATAGGGATCCACAGGGGCCGTTTGCAGGTAGATCGTGGTTCCGACAGCAAGAGTCAGCGCTTGCCGAGCCGGTATCAGCAGAACGATACCCAGCTGCAGCAGTAGGGGTAGCCAAAACCGCCATTTGGGCAGGGATCCCTTCTGAGAAAGATTCGACGGGCTAGCCATAGCAGCCAGAGAGAGGGACTTCTCTCTTATGGCACAGGTTTGCCAATCCCGGACAGAAGCGGGTAGAAGTGCCCCACTGGCCCCTGACCTGACCCGATGGCCAAAGGATGTCGCAGCGCCTCCGTTACATAGGCTTTGGCCGCCACTGTGGCCGCCAAGGGATCCCTGCCCCAGGCCATCTGTGCTGCAATGGCCGCCGAGAGGGTACAGCCGGTGCCGTGGGTGTGGCGGGTGGGGATCCGCTCTGTTTTCAGCACTTCCAGTCGCTCGCCATCGAACCACACATCCACCCCCTGCAGTTCCCCCGGCATGCCTCCGCCTTTGACCAACACCGCTCCACAGCCCAGGGTGCGAATCTGCTGGGCCGCCGTTTGCATATCTGCCAGGGACTGCAGCTGCAGCCCCGTTAAAATTTGCGCCTCATAGCGGTTGGGGGTCAGCACCTGGGCCAAGGGGATCAGCCGCTCGCGGATGGCCTGAATGGCCTCATCTGCCAACAACTTCGCTCCCGTGCGGGACACCATCACCGGATCCACCACCAGAGGCCGCAACGTCCAGCGCTCCACCTGACGGGCTACCTCCAGCACGATCTCGGCATTCAGCAACATGCCCGTCTTGATCCCTTGCACCCCGATGTCCTGCACCACAGCCTCGATTTGGGCGGCTACGGCTTCGGGGGGCAGCGCATCCACCCGGCTCACCCCAAGGGTATTCTGGGCGGTCACGCAGGTCAGGGCAGAGGTACCGTGTACCCGTTGGAAAGCAAAGGTGCGCAGATCCGCTTGGATCCCTGCTCCCCCACCACTGTCGGATCCAGCGATGGTGAGGGCGACAGGGGGGTGCTGCTCGGCCAGCAGTGGAGCCGGAGTTGGTTCAGATGCAGAGACAGACATTGGCCAAACGACAAAAATGGGCAAGGGTACCGATAGCCATTTCCATCAATCAATATGAACCATCTCTTTAACGTAGCAATGAAACTGTTGGTTCTCGATTGGTCTGAGACCACTGGGGTATTGGGAAAACTCTTGCAGACGTCTGTCAAGAAGCTGACTAAGAGTGAGTTGTCCTAGTCTAAATCCGAGTAGCCCTCATCAGTGGTGGCGACCACCTCAACCCAGGCTCTATCCCCCTCCACCGCCGTCAAGCTCCAGCGCAGAAGCCGAGCCGGCTGGCCCAGCTCCCGGTCAACTTGCTGACAGAGGGATTGCTCCAGTTGCGGGGCAGAGAGAGGCGAGCTCAACGGCAGAGATAGGTGCAACAAATGCAACTTCACAGGAGTCGAGAACTGATCTCGCCAAGGAAACAGACTTACTTTCGATAACTTCTAACACTAAGAATCCAACAATATAAACTAATGTAGTATTTTCAGATTAGGCTGAGACAGCCGGGCTACTGAGAAAAACCTTTTGGGCCCCTGCATTATTGCTCCGCAACGCTATTGCTCCGCAACGCTGACGCGAAGACGCGACCAAGGTTTTAGTTGTGGGTACAGTGTCCTAGTTTGAATCGAAATGACTACAACACCTACTAACAAGTAGACCTGAACAGAAATCCGGCACGGTTAGGAGCCAAACTGCAAACGGTAAACCTCTTCCTCTTGATCGGTCTCCACCTCCAAATCGGAGGTAGCATAGGCTACACACAGCAGCACAAACCCTTGGGCCTGCAGTTCTGGCCCAATCCCCATTGCCTCTGTCTGAGTCACAGATCCCGACTTCAGCCGCCCCGCACAGGTGGTGCAAACCCCCGCCTGACAAGAGGAAGGTAGCTCTATCCCGTGTTCAAGAGCAGCTTGTAAAACCGTCTGATCCGCAGAGGCAGGGAAGCGGTAGGTTTGGCCGCGGTGATGAAGGGTTACTTGATAAGCCGTAGCAGACATCAGGAACGGGCTCCCGACGGAGTACGGGTCACCGTCAGAGACTGTGGCTGGCGCATTTTCTTCACCAGAGCCTGGATCTTTTTGGCTCCTTCCTTTTGCAGGTCGGCGATGTAGTGGCCTTTGAGCCGCTCCGCCTCAGCTTCATCGGAGAAGGGGCCGTAGTAGTAGGTGCAGTCCTCGGTGGTGATCTCGATCCAGACCGACAGGCCGCGCAGCTTATCCAACAGACTGACCAAAGGGTTGCTCACGGGATCCATCCCCCATTAACAAGTGCTAACGATCATTGGATATTTTCTGCAATCCCCTAGATTCTACTGCTTTTATTGACGATTTGTTGAGGAATGTATCAATCTCGGCACGTTTGAGGTGGTGGGGAGAGCGCTGCCGGTGGATTTCGTAGAGGGCAATGCCGGTGGCCACAGAAGCATTCAAGCTTTCAGTGCGGCCTGCCAAGGGAATGGACAGCAGTTGGTCACAATGGCGTTGTGTGAGCAGGCTAATCCCTTCCCCCTCGGATCCCACTACCAAAGCAATGGGCCGCTGAAAATCGGCGCTATAGATGGGGTCAGCCCCTCGGCTGGTGGTGCCATAAACCCAAAACCCCTGCTCTTTGAGGTATTCCAAAGCCCGATTCAAATTCACCACCCGCGCCACCGGCAAGGTGGAGAGGGCTCCCGCCGCTACCTTCATCACCGTCGAGGTTACCCCTGCTGCCCGCCGCTGGGGGATCACCATCCCCTGCATGCCAAAAGCCTCCACACTACGGGCAATGGCTCCCAAGTTATGGGGATCCTGGATCCCGTCTAGGACTACCAGCACCGGATTGGGGCTGGCCTGCCGGCTTCTTTCCACCAAATCCTCCAGATCCATGTACTGATAAGGCGTGGCTTGGGCAGCGATACCCTGGTGGTTGGCGCCAGCCGTGAGGGCGTTCAGCCGCTTTGGAGAGACTTCGTCGATAACAGTGCCCCGCGCTTTGGCTTCTTCCAACAGAGACAAAAATTGGGGGCTGTAGCGCAACCTCGGCAGGATCCAAACCCGGTTGAGGGTGGCTTGACTTCTCAGGGCGGCCAGTACCGTCTGGCGACCGTAGATGATCTCTTGCTCCAGCTCGGTCTCCGGATTCCCGTCGGCCTGAGGCTGAACTTCCCCTGGCAAGATCCCTGTCTCGCCAGTGGAGAGGCCGGGATCCAGCTCGCCTACTGGTTGAGGAGCCATCTTGCCTTGGGGCCACTGCCGTTGCGCGTCGCGACGGATGGGCTTCACTGGAGCCTCTCGGAGGGCAAGCTTGGGATCCCCGTCTCGGCGTTTGGGCCGCTGTACCCGCTTGCTAACGGATTGCCCTGCCCTTCGCGGCTGCAGTTTGCCCGAGCGAGACAGCCGTGAAGCAGGTTTGCGCTGAGAAGTCTTGGGCATGGGCGTGGAAGATGGAAAGACGGAAAGACTATCCTAACCTTCCCACTCGCCCAGGGTCTCAGCCAAAACATCAGTGAGGGCGAGGATATGGCGCAGCCGTTCGGGATTGGCCAGGTAGAGATAGCCCAGAACCGTTTCCAGGCCGCTGGCGTTTTGGTAGTCGGCCAGAGGCAGATGTCGGGGTGGGCGACCGCAGCCATTGCGACCCCAGCGGACAATTTCCTGCTCCTCGGGGCTGAGATGGGGCAACAGGGCCAACAGCAACTTGGCCTGAGCCGAGCCGCGTACCCGCCTCACCACCTGCTGATGATAGCGCTCCAGTCGATCCGGAGGAAATAGCCGTTGCCGCCGCACGTGCAGTTCGTAAATGGCGTCTCCCAGGTAGGCCAAGGCTGCGGGCGATAGGCGGCGAATCTCGGCCAAGGAGAGCCTTTCAGAAGTGGGTTCGGACAGCAGATCGTTCACAGCAGCTCACGAAAGATAGGCAGAAAAATCTCTAGAACCGCTGTTATCGGCTCATTGCAGAATTCAGTCCATGCTAAGACAAGCTTCCTCTGGTCTGCCAGCCCGACCCACCCTCTTTGCTGCCTTGCAGGTGATTTGGATCACGAGGCCCAAAGAGAAAAGGTGCTATCGAGTAGACAGGGCAAAGCCGGTGAAGGGGCCGATGTTATGAGCCTTGAAAAGCAAGTTGGAGCCACTGCCAAGAATCTGGAGAGCAAAATCCAGGAAATTGTGGGTGAGCTGGCCAGCGATCAGCGTGAAAGGCTGGAAGGTAAGGCCGAGCAAACAAAGGCAGCCACCCACCCTGGAGTCGAGGATGCTCGAGAAGCGATTAAAGACGTTGTGGATGATCCAACGGATGGCCAATAGCTCCAGTTAAGATGCGGGGACAAGGAGATCTGCATTCAGCAAAAGCAGGTAGGCGACGATCGCCCCCCCCATGCCCCCTACCAAGAAGCCGGCAGCCAATTCGCTCCAAGATTGGGATCCCTTTACCGGCCCTGTGTTGCGCTGCGAGGTGACAGAGCCGTAGAGAGAAAGGGCCGCCGTCAGGATCAGGATCAGGCCACAGGCTCCCAAAAAGCCGCTCAGCAGACCGATGGGCTCGTTGCGCAGCGGCCCCAGCTTGGCAAAGGGGCCGACCAGCCAATAGCCGTGGGCCATACCGATTTCCAAGCCCCGCCAAATGGAACTCAATCCCGGTCGGTTGATGGGCAGCCAGTCGATCAACAGCCGGACAACAGGTGTGTGGTTGATCGGTGTCCAGAGATCGCCAATTTGCGGATCTCCCTCAGGGACGGTGACACATCCCTCATCCATATTCAACCTATTCAACGGAGCAGGCTCGGCATTGGGTTCGACCATTTCAGCAACTCTGTGTCTGGTTCAAGAGAGGATGGAAAAAAGCTCAAAAAAGCAGGGATCCCGTCGGGCATGGTTGCACTGGGGATCCCTGGCCTACACTCAGAACGTCAAAATGTCGGGGAAGAAGCGATTGATCTCGATGAACAGGGCAAAAACGAAGCTGGAAAACAGGATAAACGCCACCGGAGCAGTGGTGAGAAACTTGGTGAAGTCAGCCATAGATGCCTCTCAAAGATTGAACAGATCGAGTTAGAAAGCCGGGCTCAGCTCCTCAGCGGGGCGAGATGGGCACAGCCGCTTCCGGCTCTCGAATTTCGCCACTGGCAATCTCCTTGAAAGCAGCAGCAGGCCAAGCCAAAGCCGTGAGGAAACACCGCAGCGCCAGCGGTACATCGATCAGGCTTTCTTTCATCTCGGGGCTATCCTCATCCCGAACCGCGATGAGGTAAGAACGCCCGGCCCAGCCCAGCCAACCGGCGATATAGAGGAAAAGCAGGCCGGGGATGAGAAACTCGCCCGCATGGTTCAACCGACCATCTGTAACCAGGTGGGGCAGGCCCTCTTCGCCGCAGAGCAGCTTGCTGTAGCGCTCAAAGCGCTTGCTGGTTTGGGCCAGCTTTTGCTGGTAGACGGGAGCCATAGCAGGGCTGGCGTTGAGGATCTTCTCCTCTAGGCTGCTCAGGCGTTCGTTCATCAGAGCCTGAAAAGCGGGAACTTCGCTGCAAGGTTTCAGACCGATCAAGGGCTCTGCCTGCACAGATTGGGCGAGGCCAAGCGCGATGCAAAGGGCCAAAAGAAGGCTTAAAAAGGTTCGCATAGCAGGATGTGTCCTTGAGGTAGGGGTCTAGGATCTGTCCAAATGCTAAGGGATGCTAAGTGCAGCAACAGGCACTAAACGGTTAGTATCATACTCCTGAGCGCCTCGCCCCGACGGATCCTGAGTTTTAGCTCACACAATTCTTAATTTAAGGATCCCAAGGCTTTCCTATTCCTTTCCCCAGCTTGCTCTCCCATGCCCCGCGTCCTTGCCATCGAAACCAGTTGTGACGAAACGGCTGTGGCTGTGGTGGCGGCGGATGCAGCCTGGCCGGGGTTTGCCCCACGGCAGCTCAGCTCCGTGGTGGCCAGCCAAATCGACCTTCATGCTGCTTACGGGGGGGTGGTGCCGGAGGTGGCCTCTCGTCAGCATGTGGAAACCTTGCCCTTTGTGCTGGAGAGGGCTCTGCAACAGGCAGGATTGGAGGTGGCCGAGGTAGATGCCATTGCCGTAACCTGTGCGCCGGGCCTGGTGGGATCCCTGCTGGTGGGGCTGATGGGGGCCAAGACCCTGGCTTTGCTTTACGACAAGCCCCTGATCGGGGTGCACCATCTGGAGGGCCATCTCTTCAGCGGCTTTTTGGCCGAGCCCGATCTGCGCCCCCCCTGCCTATGCCTTTTGGTATCGGGAGGCCATACCAGCCTGATTTGGATGAAGGACTACGGGGACTACCAGACGGTGGGCCGCACCCGCGACGATGCTGCCGGCGAGGCATTTGATAAGGTGGCGCGGCTGTTGGGGCTGGGCTACCCGGGGGGGCCGCAGATCGACCGTTGGGCCCAGCAGGGGGATCCAGAGCGGTTCCCGCTGCCAGAGGGCAAAGTGGATCATCCCTACGACAGCAGCTTCAGTGGCCTAAAAACGGCAGTGTTGCGCCTAGTACAGCAGTTGCGGCAAGAGGGCCAGGAGTTGCCCATTGCCGATATTGCCGCCAGCTTTCAAGCCTGCCTGACCGGTGCACTTGCCCAAAAAGCGGTGGCCTGTGCCGAAGCGCTGGGCCTCTCGACACTGCTGCTGACGGGAGGGGTAGCTGCCAATCGGGAGCTGAGGGCCCGCCTCACAGAAGCAGCCCGGCAAAGGGGGTTGCGGGTGGTGATCCCGCCGATTGCCCTTTGTACCGACAATGCGGCCATGATCGGGGCGGCTGGTCTCTGCCATTGGCTGAGAGGGGAGGTCTCGCCGCTGGAGCTGGGGGTAGCCTCGCGCATGCCCCTAGAAGGGATCCCTTCCCTCTACCTGGGTGGGGGCGGAGCTCATACAGAAGAACAGACGGGATCTGCCGCAGCCGTCCTCTGACGTTGCCTCACTTCCAGGTAGATCAGCAGGGCATTGATGTCGGCGGGGTTGACACCGCCGATGCGGGCCGCCTGGCCCACGGTTAGCGGGCGCACCGCCGAGAGCTTATCCCGCGACTCTTTGGAGAGGGTGGGGATGGAGTGGTAGTCCAGATCGGGGGGCAGAGGGCGGTGGTACTGCTTGCTCACCTGCTCAATTTGGCTCTGCTGCCGCTGGATGTAGCCGCTGTATTTGACGGCAATCTCTGCCGCCTCCTGCTCAAAGGGATCCAGCTCCGCATCCCCCAGCCCCAGTTCCAGGAGATCGGAGTAGTGAATCTGGTTGCGGCGCAAGATCTCGGCCAGGGTGGCGGATCCCTTGATCCCCTGCCCCGTCAGTTGGCTTAGTTGGATGCCGGCCAGGTCGTGGGCCTTCACCCGCTGCGTTTCCAGGCGCTCGATTTCTGCGGCAATGCGCGCTTGCTTGGCTTGGAACAGGGCCCAGCGCCGGTCATCGATCAAGCCCCATTCTCGCCCCAGGGGGGTGAGCCGTTGGTCGGCATTGTCGGAGCGCAGGATGAGGCGGTATTCGGAGCGGCTGGTGAGCATGCGGTAGGGCTCCCGCAGTTCTTTGGTGCAGAGATCGTCGATGAGGGTGCCGATGTAGCTGGACTCCCGCGGCAGGGTGACCAGGGGCTTGCCTTGAACCAGGCGGGCGGCGTTGATCCCGGCTATGAGCCCCTGAGCTGCCGCCTCTTCGTAGCCGGTGGTGCCGTTGATCTGGCCGGCGCAAAACAACCCCTGCACCTTTTTGGTCATCAGAGTGGGGTAGAGCTGGGTGGCCGGCAGATAGTCGTATTCCACCGCATAGGCAGGCCGCAGCATGACGCACCGCTCCAGGCCAGGCAAGGAGCGCAACATCTGGATCTGGATTTTCTCAGGCATCCCCGTGGAGAACCCCTGGATGTAGAGCTCCGGCAGATCCCGCCCTTCCGGCTCAATAAAAATCTGGTGGCTTTCCTTGTCGGCAAAGCGGACAATCTTGTCTTCGATGCTGGGGCAGTAGCGGGGCCCTTTGGCCTCCACCCAACCGCCATAGACAGGGGTTTCGTGGAGATTTTCCCGGATGATGCGGTGGGTCTCTGGGGTGGTGCGGGTCAAGTAGCAATCCATCTGCTCCCTTGGCACCCACACCTCGGGGTCGAAGCTAAACCAGCGCACATCGGGATCCCCCGGTTGCCGCTCCATGACCGAAAAATCCACGCTGCGCCGATCCACGCGGGCAGGGGTGCCGGTTTTCAGCCGGCCCGTCTCCAAGCCCAGTTGGCGCAGGGTGTCGGTCAGCCCTTCCACGGCAAATTCCCCTGCCCGTCCGGCAGCTTGCCAGTGGCGACCAATCCAGATGCGCCCCCCCAAAAACGTACCGGTGGTCAGGATCACCGCCCGACAGCCGAAGATGGTGCCGAAATGGGTGACCACGCCCACCACCTCGTCGTTGCGCCCCAACACCAAATCGGTGACAGTGCCCTCGCGAATCGTCAGGTTAGGCTGGTTTTCCACCACCGAGCGCATCACCCGCGCATATTCCCTTTTGTCGGTTTGCGCCCGCAGCGCCCACACCGCCGGCCCCCGCGAACGGTTGAGCACCCGCTTTTGCAAATAGGTGCGGTCGGTAACTTTGCCCATCTCGCCGCCGAGAGCATCGATTTCGTGCACCAGCTGCGATTTGGCCGGGCCGCCGACGGCAGGGTTACAGGGTTGCCAGGCGATCTTGTCCAGATTCAACGTCAGCATGAGGGTGTTACAGCCCAGCCGCGCTGCCGCCAATGCTGCCTCACAGCCGGAGTGCCCCCCGCCAACCACCACCACATCGTAGTGATCGAGAAAATCAATGCTGTCCCGTCCAACTCTGAGCATAGGGTGGCAATTCCAAAATGAATAGCCGGGATCCCCGGTCTTTTAATTTTCAGGTTATTTCAGCTCGCTTATCCAGCTTAGCGATGGCGGCAACGGATAGGGTTATTTGCGACCGGCCTGAGGCAGGCAGAGCAGTAGGGAAAGTTTTCTGTTGCCCTGGGAAATAAAGTTGGGTAGAGGCTCAGTTCCCAGCCTAAGTCACCTGATTGAAGAGTTGAAGAGACCTCAGGGCGCTGGGATCAGCTCCCCCAAGGCTGCCGATAGCAGGGGATCCCAGAGGAAAGGGCAGAGTCGCCCAAGGGATGTTGCGGCTCATACAAACACCAGACAGCCCGCCTGAGAGAGCCAAGCACCGATTCCATTATCCTCAACCGGATCTAATCCAGACTATTTTAGTCGGGTTTAGTTGACGCGGCAGATTGCGGGTGATAAGATTCCCCCCAACGATAGGTAAGTTCAATCCAGCGCCCACCCTTTCCTTCACCTTGAGGCTGCCCATGTCCCAAACCCTTTCGCAACACCCGCTCAGCCCTGCCGATTCCCCGTTGGCCTCTGCCTTGCACAGCTCCAAGGTGGGCTTCAGCCGTTTGCGCTGTCGGGAGTGTGGCGCCGAGTATGAGCCGGTCGCCAAGCATGTTTGTGAGCTGTGTTTCGGCCCCCTGGAAGTGGCTTATGACTACGACTGGCTGAAGCGCACGGTTAGCCGTCAGAGCATCCAGGCCGGGCCGCATTCCATCTGGCGCTATCGGCCTTTTCTGCCGGTGACTTCTGAGAAGCCCATTGATGTGGGCACGGGCCTGACCCCTCTGATCAAAGCGGAGCGGCTGGGTCGGCGGCTGGGATTGAAAAATCTTTACATCAAGAACGATGCCGTCAACATGCCCACCCTCAGCTTCAAGGATCGGGTGGTGTCGGTGGCGCTGACCCGTGCCAAGGAGCTGGGTTTTACCACCGTTTCCTGCGCCAGCACGGGCAACTTGGCCAACTCCACGGCTGCCATTGCCGCCCATGCCGGCCTGGACTGCACCATCTTCATCCCGGCGGACTTAGAAGCGGGCAAGGTGCTGGGATCCCTGATTTACAACCCCACCGTTATGGCTGTAGAGGGCAACTACGACCAGGTGAATCGCCTCTGCGCCGAGGTGGCGGATCGCTACGGCTGGGGCTTCGTCAATATCAACCTGCGCCCCTACTACTCGGAAGGCTCCAAAACCCTGGCCTACGAGGTGGTGGAGCAACTGGGCTGGCAACTGCCGGATCAGGTAGTGATCCCGCTGGCCTCGGGATCCCTGTACACCAAGGTTTATAAAGGCTTCCAGGAGTTTGTGAAGGTGGGGCTGGTGGCGGATAAGCCGGTCACCTTCCACGGCGCCCAGGCGCAGGGATGTTCGCCCATTGCCCAAGCCTTCCGCGAGGGACGGGATTTTGTCACTCCGGTTAAGCCCAATACCATCGCCAAGTCCATCGCCATCGGCAACCCTGCCGACGGGATCTACGCCCTGGACATTGCCCGCAGAACCGGTGGGCAGATCGCAACGGCCACGGATCCCGAGATCATCGCCGGCATTAAGCTCCTGGCCGAGACCGAAGGCATCTTCACCGAGACTGCCGGCGGCACCACCATTGCCGTGCTCAAACACCTGGCAGAATCCGGTCAAATCGATCCGGAGGCGGTTACAGTAGCCTACATTACCGGCAACGGTCTGAAGACCCAGGAGGCGGTTCAAGCCCACGTAGGCCATCCGCTGGTGATCTCGCCCAGGCTGGAGAGCTTTGAACAGGCTTTGGAGCGGGCCCGCACCCTGGAGCGGCTGGACTGGCAGGAGGCATCAGTATGAACTCGGTTTGCAGGGAAGACCCTCTCCATTGCCTCTTAACAGAATCTTAATGAAGAACTGTTAAGATCCCTGGCGTAGACCTATTGGCTCAGGAGCTTTGCACGATGCCTATCTTTCCTTCTGTTCAGCGCCTTGTTCGCCGTTGGATCCCGGTGGCGGCTGTAGTGGCCCCGCTTGTCTTTGCTCCCGTGGCCCGGCCACAAGGGCTGAACACCATTGCCGTTGAGCTGGAAACTTTGCCCAGCAGCTACTCGACGCTGGCAGCGGCTTTACGGGCGGCGGGGCTAAATACGGCTTTGGCAGGGCCGGGGCCGTTCACGGTCTTTGCCCCTTCCGATGTGGCCTTTGGGCAACTGCCGCCGGGCACGGTGGAGACGCTGTTGCAGCCGGCCAACCGGGCTCAGCTCACCCGCATTCTCACGTATCATGTGGTGCCGGGGCGGATTACCTCGTTTGACCTGCGGCCCGGCCAATCGACCACTCTGACCACCTTGGCAGGGCTGCCGCTGCAGGTGCAGGTGGGATCCGATGGCAGCATCCGGGTCAACGGGGCTAACGTGAACCTGGCGGATATTCCAGTTTCCAACGGCGTGATTCACGGCATCGATGGGGTGCTGCTACCCTAGTTTTTTGATGTTGGTTAATGGACGAGGCATTGGGCTATGGCAGTCAAGGTGCTGATTCCCAACACGCTGCGGGCGCTCACCCAGGATCAGGGGGTGGTGAATTGCGAGGGATCCACCATCCGCGAATTGTTGGATGCTTTGGAACAACGCTGTCCGGGGATTAAGGCGCGGCTGTGCGATGAGAAGGGGGAATTGCGCCGCTTCGTCAACTTTTATGTGAACAGCGAAGACATTCGCTTCCTCAAGGGATGTGACACCCCTCTGCAAGATGGGGATGAGGTGAGCATCGTCCCTGCCGTTGCTGGGGGCTGAGGGCTGCCAAGCCTGCCGTGGACGCTGTGGAGTGGTTGAGCCAGCCGGCCCCGCTGGTGGCACCTGCCTTGCTGGGCATGGTTCTGGTGCGGCAATTTGCCGATGGGCTGCAGGTGCGGGCCCAGATCGTAGAGACGGAGGCCTACACGGCTGGGGATCCGGCCTGCCATGCCTACCGCCGCAAGACCCAACGCAACCAGGTCATGTTTGGCCCGCCAGGGCATCTCTACATCTATCGCATCTACGGCCTCTACCACTGTCTAAATATCGTTACCGAGCCAGAAGGGATCCCGGCGGCGGTTCTGATCCGGGCAGCTCAGTTGGATCGCCTGCCAGACTGGATCCCGGCCAACAAACAGAATCAGCCAGCACGGGCGGCGGCGGGGCCGGGCCTGCTCTGTCAAGCACTGCGCATCGACGGATCCCACAACGGCTGGCGGCTAGAGCGGGCGGAAGCCGGCCAGGAAGGCATTTGGCTGGAGGGATCCCCCTCTTGGCAAACGCAGTTGTCCATCGTCCAAACCACCCGCATCGGCATCACCCAAGGAGCCGAGATCCCCTGGCGCTGGTACATTGGTGGACATCCGGCGGTGTCGCGCTATTAGTGGGGGCAGGCGGACAATGCTCGCAGAAGGCAGTGGCTAAAGGACTCCGTCCCGCTTGCGCGAACGGCAGGGGCTGCCTGGGCTGGTCAGCGGGGTTGTGCTGCTCTTGCTGGGGTTGCCCACGTTGGCCCAGCCTGTTCCAACTTTTCCAGGACTGATACATTTACGCTGAACACTGCTGAACATCACTGTTCAACTATGCAGCGATAGCATTCTGTTTGTTTCCATTCGCGTTAGCGGGACGGAGTCCAAACAGAATGGCGGTATCCCGCAAAGCTTTGAGTAGAATACCCAAAGCGCAGTTTCCGTGTCGTCTTACTACCAATTTTCTGCTTTGCTTTGGCTACCATGTTGGCAGACTCGAAAGTAAACAGAAAGATCAACTGGTAGTAATCCGTACTGAACATATTATACATTATTTTCAGTATAGTTGAGCTTATTATTGACTAGAGTCATGCTCTTGACGATGCAAGCCCAGACCCACTTCACCTATCGCACCGGGTTTCAGCGCTGGCGGGCGGGAGAAGCTCAGGGGTTTCAGCACTGGTCAACCCAAGGGATCCGCCTGAACGCCCAAGGGCAATTGGTCTTGGATCCAGAGGGTTTGCGGCAAGAAGTCAGCCTTGAAGAGCCTGAGGTGGCGCTAAGGACTCCGTCCCGCTTACGCGATAATGCTCCGCACCGCTTACGCGAACGGGGGCGCCCTTTCTATCCCCTTGGCCCCTACTGGGTGGGAGAAGCCACCAGCCCAGCAGTCCCCACCAGCTTCCCTATGGTCGGGGCAATCGCTTCCTGGAATGCCACCACGCCCCCCGGCACCTGGTTGGAACTGTGGATTCGGGCCAAGCTTTCAGACCGCTGGACAAAGTGGTATCACGGCGGGGTATGGGCTGCGGATCCCTTGACTCTGGCCAGCCACTCAGTGCAAGGACAAGGGGATGAGGATGGCAACCTGTACACGGACTTGCTGGTGCTCAAGGATACCCTCAACGGAGCAGAAGCCTTCCAGGTCAGGGTGCGCCTGTTCACGCAAGAGCCAGGCCGTTCTGCCGTTGTGGATCAGGTGGCAGTTGCCATTTCCAACGAGCCGGTCAGGCCCAGCCGCCTATCCCCTGGGGATCCCAGCCGCTGGGGCAAAATCTTGGATCTGCCTTTGTGCTCCCAGATGGTGTACCCCGATGGGGGAGAGGTCTGGTGTAGCCCCACCTCTTTGGCGATGGTGATGGCCTACTGGAAGCGGGATCCCCGCCCCTGTGAGGTGTTGGTGCGCGCAGTAGTGGCCGGTGTGTATGACCGGGTTTACCAGGGCCATGGCAACTGGGCTTTCAACGTCGCCCATGCTGCCGAGCAGGGTTTGTCCGGCGTGGTGGCGCGGCTGGAGAGCTTGGCCCAAGCAGAAGCCTGGATCGCGGCAGGGGTTCCGGTGGTCCTCAGCTATGCCTGGGGCGAGGGAGAACTGGAAGGGGCGCCGATCCCCAAAAGCAAGGGTCATTTGGCGGTGCTGGTGGGATTTGCTCGCGGCAGCGGTGCGGAGCAGTTTAGCCACGGGGATCCCATCGTCCACGATCCGGCGGCCAAAACCAACGAAGAGGTTCGCCGTACCTACCGCCGCGAACAGCTAGAGTCGTTGTGGCTGGAGCACTCCGGGGGTACCGTCTACTTGATTCATCCGCGAGAGTGGCCTGTCCCCACTCTATAGCCGAACCGGGCGAACGCGGGCAGCATCGACTTACAGCGCTACCGCTATGGCCTGGATGATTTCCTGGCCGCTGAAACTGCTATCTGGTCTTTCGGTGGGGATTTGAGTAAGGATAGATGGAGTGAGGAGTGCGACTCACCTGCGGGTGAGGATGGTTGGTCATGAATAGGAATGCGGTTCAGGGGCCAAGGCATTGGTCGAGGTGGCTCCTGCGGCAGAGAGGGTGCTGGGCAATTCTCGCCGGTTTGTACGCTGATGAAGGTAAGCGTGGGGGTTTGGGTTTCCGCCATTTCCCAGTTTGTGGGAGGGGATGAGCTGCATCATGCCACGACGGGCTTCCCTGACACCGCTACCTTGGCCTGCGCTGAGTGCCTTGGTGCTGGCTCTCTCGGGCTGTGGCGAGCTTTCTTCTTCTAGTCTGTCTCCCAGCGTTGTTCCCCCTGCGGCCCTACAGCCGGTTTTAACTCCAACTCCTCTCCCTCCCTCCCCGCTTTCTCTGACTTTCGAGCAAGCCCGCCAGTCCGGCTTGTCGGTGCCTAGCAACCGCATCGTTCTGCTGCTCCAGGAACAGGGATCCGATCTGGTGGCCCAGCTACCGGCCTCAGAGGTGGATCGCTGGCTGGCTCGCACTCCCACCTGGCCGGGGGTGGAAGGGATCGACCTGAGCATTACCCTGGGCACCTATCGCCAAACCGCCACTGCCCCTCTGCGCCCGGGGCAACCGGCCACTTTCACCTTCACCAATCCTCCCGCCGGGGAAGCGGAGCTCAGCGCCATCGCCTATCGGAGATCCACCACTCTGGCGCAGGGGAAGGGATCCCTGACCCTTTCTGCCCGCTCTGGGAGTTCTGGCAGTGTCAATCGTCCTCCCCAAGACACAGAGCGCCAGCGCCGCCTTTCGATGTTGGTGCTCTCTGAGGTGGGGGTACCGCTGCTGCACACCAGCTCGGCAGCGCCCACCCTTGGCCAGCCGTTGCTGCTCTCAGGGGAAAATTTGGAGCGGGTGGAAACAGTTCTCTTTGCTGCAGCAGCCAATCCCGAGCGCATCCTGAGGGGGGAAATTCGCTCCCGCAGCGGTGACCGTTTGGTGGTGATGCCGCCTTCTTCTCTTTCCGGCTCAGTTTGGGTTGCTGTTGCGGATGCTTCCGGGCAAGGGTTGGGCACTCTGGTCTACGATTGGCCTGCCGCTACTCCTTCCCCCAGCCCCTCTCCCACCCCCGCTGCTCCGGCAGCATCGGCCTGGGTGGTGGAAACTTTGCTGGATGGCCGCACCTCGCCCGCGGCAGATCCTGTCGGCAACGCCCCTGATAACACCGGCACCGAGTCCAGGATCTACCTGCAGCAAATCAGCGGCATTGCTGTGGATCCTGAAGGAGCCTTCTATTTAGCCGATAGAGCCCAGCACCGCATCTTCCGGCTGTCTCCAGAGGGGGAATTGGAAGTTTGGGCCGGCACAGGCCAAGCAGGCCGCCGCAACGGAGCAGCCAATCAAGCTCAGTTTGACTCCCCACAGGGGCTGCTCTGGGATCCCAAGGGGGGATTGTGGGTGGCCGACAGCGGCAACCATTGCCTGCGCTATATCAACCTGCAACGACAGGTGAGCACCTTTGCCGGCACTTGTATAGCCGGATACCGAGATGGGGGGCTTGACCGAGCTCAGTTCCGGGAGCCATCTGGGCTGGCTTTGGGTTCAGATGGCAGCCTCTACGTTGCCGACCGCGCCAATCGCCGCATCCGCCGCATCACCCCTGCAGGTGAAGTGACCACGGTTGCCGGCACCGGCCAGCCGGGATCCGTCGATGGCCCAGCAGAACAGGCCCAGCTCCTGCAGCCCACGGCTCTGGCGGTGGATAAGGAGGGGAACCTCTGGATTGCCGATGGACATCGCCTGCGCCGGCTCTCTGCTGGCGGACGAGTGACCACCCTCTCCGGGGCAGAGCCAGGCTATCGGGATGGCCCCCTGGCAGAGGCCCGTTTTCAAACCCTGGGGGGGCTGGCCTTCGATGCGGCAGGCAACCTCTGGGTGGCCGACCGAGATAACCATCGCATTCGTCGTCTTCAGCCTGGGGGACAAGTTTCCACCTTGGCCGGACAGAATCAGCGCGGTTGGCAGGATGGCCCCACCTCGGCAGCCCGGTTTGAGCAGCCTGCCGGCTTGGTAGTCTTAGCGGATGGCAGTGTGGTGGTGGTGGATGCCGGCTTGCCGGGCTTGCGTCGCATAAGCCGCGTTGCCTCTGGGCCCGCCACCCCAACTCCTGTGGGATCCCTGTAGGCTCTTGCCAGGCCGCCGTCTTTTGGGTTTCGCAGGGATCCCCTCCTCAGTTGGCGGATCCCCCTACAGTCAACTGGCCCAGCACGTTGATATCAAAGGTGAAATTAATCGTCACCGAGTTGCCCTCATAAGCCTCAGGCAGGGGCAGGAAGGGGGCTGCCCTCTGGATAGCCGTCAGCGCCGCATCATCGGTTTGTTGGCTGCCAGACGTGCGCCCCAGGCGAATGCTCTGCAGATCGCCAGCTCGACCCACCGTAAAAATCACCACCGTGCGACGCGAGGTGCCGGTCTGTCCAGGGATCCAATTTTGCTCCACTTTCCGCTGCAAAGCGGCCAGCCAGGGGCCCCAATCCACATCGGCCCGCGCTGCCACACTGGGGGGATTGGGAGCGGATTGGGTGGGGTTGGCCAATCCACTAGCTCCACTGCCCTGGATCCCGGCTCCATTGCTGGGAGCAGAGGCACTGACCGGAGGCCCCAACTGGGAAGAGTCAGAGGGCCGCTGGGCGGGAAGAACCTCTGTCACCGGTTGCGGAGCGGGCGGAACGGGAGCCAATTGGCTGGGATCCGAAACCCGCTCGCTTGGCTGCACGGGCAAGGGCTCCGCAGTCGGCGGGGGAGTGGGCCTTGGGGAGGGAGCAGCCGCCACGGGCGGTGGAGTCTGGGTTGGAGTAGGTCTGGGGGCAGGCGTGGAAGGTGGCGGTGCCGCAGTCGGGGTCGCGGTGGGCTGAGGGGGAGCGGGGGTTGGGGTAGGTGTGGGCGTGGGTGGAGGGGTTGGAGTTGGGGTTGCCAGAGCAACTGCAGCCGGGGCAGGTGGTGGTGGAACAGGGGCAGGCTGCTGTGGTGGCGGTGGTTGGGGTCTTGGCGGAGGAGGAGCAGGGGCCTCCTGGGGAGGGGCGGCCTGGGATTGGGGTGGACTGCCTTGAGAAGGAGGAGCTTCTACCCGCTCACCCCCATCGCGGGAATCGACTTCTGAAACCAGCTCCGCTTCCTCTGGGGGCTGTAGATCTTCTGGATCCAGAAGGATAAACTCGATGGCCTCCTGTTCCGGCTCGCGAATGAGCCAAAGCCGCCCCAAGTGGAGCAATCCCAGCAGCACCAGCACATGCAGCAGCAGCGATAGCGCCACCATCCAAAAAAAGTTGCGAGATTCATCCTCGCGGCGGCGCTGCTCAATCCAGATGCTGGTCATGGCCAAGATCGCCCTCTTGCGTCTTCAACGCTCTCAACACACCGAGTTGTCTGTTGCAGACTCGGCCACGCGGGTAACACACTAGCTAGTGTTATAGCATCCGAGCAGTTGGCACTCCTGCGCAAAGGCGTATAGTCTATCTCGGGCTCGGGAAGGGATCCCACCTTGCAGCAGCTCTAAGATCGCCTACCTTGAAAAGAGCGGGGATCCCATTAGCCGGGGAAAAGCCCCACAGCTCGGGGTGCTAGCTCTGATGTTGGCTGGTGGGGCACTTTTGGTGGCTTTTTAGGAGCGACGTTATGGAACCCATCCGCTTTCATCTGGCCTTTCCGGTTGCCGATATTGCCTTGGCCAAAGCCTACTACGGCGATGGCTTGGGCTGTGAAATCGGTCGAGAAACCCCTGCTGCCGTCATCTTTAACCTGTATGGCCATCAACTGGTGGCCCACCTCACCCACGAAGAGCTGACGCCCCAGCGGGGCATCTACCCCCGCCATTTTGGCCTGATCTTCCCCACCCAAGCGGATTGGCAGGCGCTGGCCGACCGTGCCCTGGAGCGAGCCTTGCCCTTTTATCAGGAGCCGCGTTGGCGCTTTGTTGACACCCCTTTGGAACACGGCACCTTCTTTTTGCAGGATCCCTTCTACAACCTGCTGGAGTTTAAGTACTACCGCCACGCTTCCGCCATTTTTGGGGAGCGGGAGTTGGCCTTGGTCGGGGACAGTGCTTCCCACCGCTCACGCGAACGATCCCCGGCCCGCTCAAGTGGCACGTAGCGCGATAGGAGGGATCCTTTGGCCACTCAACCCCTGCGTTCTGGCCCTGCGCGCTGCCCTATCTGGCAGATGGATTTCAACGCCGTCCCCCTGCGGGATGAGCAGAACCGACGGGTTTGGGAGCTGTTGGTGTGCGATCCCACCGGCCAGTTTCGCCAAGCGCAGTATTGCAGCAACCAAGAGGTGAACAGCACCTGGGTGGCACGACAGTTGCGGAGCTACCTGGAAGCTGCCCCACAGCCTCCCTCGGCCATTCGTGTGTTTCGAGCCCGCATGAGTTCCATCCTGCAACGGGCCTGCGATGCGGTTGGGATCCCGATGCTGCCCAGTCGTCGCGTTTACACCCTCAAAGCCTGGATGCGAGAACGGGCAGAGCGGGTTTACCCCCAAGAGACTCAGTTCACCTACAGCCCCGAACCTCCTGTGGATCCCGATCCGCCGGATCCTATCCGTCTGCCGGACAAGTTGCAGGGAGAACGCTGGGCTTTCGTTACCTTGCGAGCTGAGGATCTGCGGGAAGCCGACGCTTGGCCAATGGAATTTGGCGAGCTTTTTCCGGTTGCCTGGGACACTTTGACGCCCGACCCATTCGCGCCAGCGGTACGGAGCACCCTCATTCCCGGCTTGGTGATCGCCTCCCAGCGGGCTTTACCGATGGCGGCCTGGATGAGCGGTATGGAGCCCGCTTACTTGAGTGTGGCAGACGGACGGCTCCTGTTCGAGGCAGGCCTCAACGATTGCTACCTATTTGCGCAACTGAGAGATGAAAAACTGCGAACAGAGGCAGAAGTCTTTGCCCAGCGCCAGCAGCAGGCCCAAGGGATCCACTTTCTCGCCATTCAAACCGATTTCAAGGCCCAGTCCTTCGCCGGCTTCTGGCTGATGCAACATCCCCTATGAACTATGAATATCAGTCGTTTGCAAGAGCAGAGTGCAGCCCGAACAACTGGGGAGATCATCATCGCTGTCTCAGAGGGAAAAACCTACAGTCATTCAAGGAGGAATGAGACTGTTCCGCTGCATGGCTTCCTGGCTCCTCTCTCCCTTTCCTAGGGATGGTCGCGGAAGCGGCGTGAAGCGTTTGGACGGCACCGCGGAGCAGTTGAGAAGTGCCTTGATCTATAGTCTTTCAGCTTAGGGTGAGACGCCCGAGCTACGGAGAAAAGCTTCCTGACCTCGTGCATGATTGCTCCGCAACGCTGATGCGACGATGCGACGACGCAGCCCATGTTTTAGGTGGGCGTAGTGTCCTAGTTTGGATCGAAATGACTGTTGAAATGACCGTAGCAAGAACCCCAGCGCTACGGGGAAGCAAGCTGGTGGGGCAGGGAGCATGTCAAAGCAGGTTGCTCAGGCGGCTGTGAAAGGCTGAGTAGATCTCTGCGTAAGACTTCGCCCATTCTGGATCTGGTTGAACATAGCGTTCCACCTGCACCAATCGATCGGCAGCCTGTTGGACAGAGCAGCACCAATAGGCAGAAGCAGCCAAGATGGCTGCCCCCACAGCCGGCTCTGGGTGTTTCACCACGGCCAAGGGACGGGCAAGGATACTGGCGCGCAGGCGCAACCAAAGAGGGCTTTTGCTGCCTCCGCCGGTGGTGAACATCGGACTCTGTTCTGACACCGGGATCCCTTGAGCCGCCAACGTTTCCAGCCCCAGCCGCTCGACCATGGCTACCCCCTCTAACAACGCAGCATAAAAACGGGGGGATCCCTCTTCTGCCTCCGGCAAGAACCCGGCAAACCGGGGATCGACAATGGGAAAACGTTCTCCCGGCTGACAAAGGGGATAGCTGACCAGCCCAGTGGGCAGATAAGCCTGGGCTTGCTGATCCAGCACTTGCAAGTTGCCGCCAGGGAAGTAATGGGGCAAAACTCCGCCTCCACAAAAGGAAGCCGCTCCCGGCCACCAAACCGTTCGTTCGCGACAGTGGTGTGGAGCACAGTCCGGGTGCAAATGGGAATAGATGCTTGGGGTTTGTATGGGATCCGGACTGTTGGCCTTGAAAATGAGGGTTGTGCCCAAGCTGGTGGAAACCTGACCTAAGCGGGTGGCCCCTGCTGCCAATTGCCCGGCACAGCCATCCGTGATCCCTGCCGCGATCAGCACTTCCGGCCCCAATCCCCAGTCTGCTCGCACCGTTCCCAAACCCGTTCCCGGCGACACCACCTCGGGGAAATGCTTAGGATCAAGGCCCTGCCGCGCCAACCACTCCTGAGGCCAGGTGTAGGTCTCCAGGTCAAAGCCACTTTTGAGGGCGTGGGTGTGATCGGTAACCAGCTTGCGCCCCCCCAGTTGGCTCAGCAAAAAGTCCGCCGGATGGGCCAGGTAGCTGTCTCGATACTGATCAGGATGGGCTTCCGCCCACCACAGCCAACGGCTGAGGCCCCAACTGGCAGGGATCCCCAATTGCTTGGCCTGAGCCTGGCCCCGCGGGTCGGAATACAGCCACGCCTGTTCCAACGGCATGCCCCGACCATCCACCGGCAGAATGGTGCCGGAAGTGCTGCACGCACTCAGAGCGGCAATGGAATACCGATCCCCCAGTTGCGCGGTTAGTTGTCCCAGAAGGGCTTTCAGGGTTCGCAACCAGCGGCCTGGATTGGTCTCTGGGGGATCCCACCGGCGCTCGCTTTTGGCCACCACCTCTCCTTGTTCTGAGAGGGCCACCACCCGCATCCCAGAAGTGCCCAGATCGATCCCAAGAAACACAGGGGGCATAGGGGTACTCATCTCATCATCAGCTCATCATTAGGAAGGAAAATGCCTTGTCATGATGGAGTGCCCAAGGCCCAAGAATGCTCTCTGTATAGATGGGGTGGCCAAGTGGCTCAAACTGGCCTAAAGGATGGGATAAGGACTCCGGCCCGCTGTCGCGATCACAATTTCAAAACTCCTGGCTGCTCCGAGCCAACGCTTCTTGGATATCCAGATCCAGCCCTTTCACCGATTCCAGCACCGAGCGGGTGATCAGCTTACCCTCCTGCACCAAAATGGCGCCGGTTACAGGGTGCAAAAGCGGCTGTTCGGCCCGCCGACCGATCAACGCCTCGATATCCTGAAAAGCATTGATGTACATCCCGGCAGGCAATTCCACCACCACCCCTTCCCCCAGCACGCGCGCTTGGCAGGCCAGGCGGGAGTTGGGCTTGCAGGTGGTGATCGCCTCCAGGGTGCGCTGCTCCCGCTTGCTCACCGGAGACAAAGACTCCATCCCTTCCTTAACGTACACATGGCAGGTGGCACAGAGGCCGCGCCCGCCGCACTCTTTCAACACATTCAGCTCTTCCTGCAACAGTACCGAGAGCAAATTGCTGTTGGTGGCGATTTCAGACACTTGGGCAATGGGATCCAACCGCACGCGCTTGACCATAACCTTCCCTCTGTTACACGCCTTAACATTAGCTTGTCCATGAAATAAAGATCCCAGCCGCGTCCACATTGTATTATTGGCTACCTCGGTGGGCAGGTTGAGCCTCTTTTGGGGAATCGGGCTAGATTGGATCCCACTGTTGATTTCTGCTGTCCACTTCTAGGGTTCTGGCGGCATGAGTTCTCCGGCCATCCAGTGGTATCCCGGCCATATTGCCAAGGCAATTGGCCAGTTGCGGGAAGAGTTGCAGCGGGTGGATGCGGTCATCGAGGTGTTGGATGCGCGGATCCCGTTGGCCAGTCGTCATCCTGAGCTGGGCCGGTGGCTGGGGGAAAAACCTCGCCTCCTGGCTCTGAACAGGGCGGACTGCATTGAGGCTGGGGATCTGAAAGCTTGGCAGGAGTATTTTTTACGGCAAGGGATCCCTGTCTATCCCACCAATGGCCGCTCAGGAGAAGGGGTGAATCGCCTCAAGCAGGCGGTCTTGCAACTGGGGCAATCGGTCAATATGCGGCGTCAACAGCGGGGAATGCGACCGCGGGCCGTTCGGGCGGTGGTGGTGGGCTTTCCCAATGTGGGCAAATCTGCTTTGCTGAATCGACTGTTGGGGCGGCGGGCAGCCGAGAGCGCAGCACGTCCTGGGGTGACGCGGCAACTGCGGTGGGTGCGGCTGGGGGGAGAGTTGGATCTGTTGGACTCGCCGGGCATCATACCGCCCTCTCTGCCGGATCAACAGGCGGCCTCTCTATTGGCCATCTGCGATGACATCGGCGAAGCGGCCTACGATCCCGAACGGGTGGCGGCCCACTTTTTGGATCAAGTGCTGAGGGTGCAGCCCCAAGCCGGATCTCTCTTGCAAAAGCGCTACGGTTGGCCGGATCCGATCCCTCCCGGTGGTGCCGCAGTGCAGGAGTTGGCCGAGCGGCGGTATCAAGGGGATCCTCAACGGGCAGCACGGCAAATTCTCAACGACTATCGCAAGGGCTTGCTAGGGCCGCTGGCCTTGGAACTTCCTCCCAATGCGTGAGCCCCCTACAAGAAAGTCACGTTGTTGCTATGGGCAGGGGAACCGCAACGCTGTCGCGATAGGCCGCTGTGGGAACTTGCTCACCTCAATGTGCAGGCGCTCCAGTAGGGGAATAGCAGCGGGCATAGGAAAAGCTTGGGCCGAAGTAAGCCGAGGGCAAATAGCGGATCCCCCACAAGCGCTAGGTAATGATACGCTGTTTAGCAGGTTAGATCCGGAGCGGAGCCATCGCAATGCTGAAATGCACCACTCGCCACGTCCACATTTTTGCCGGTGAAGTTACTGCAGACAACAACTTCGTGCCCCGCGACGACCTGTTTACCCTCGATGTGGATCCGGACAACGAGCTGGTCTGGACTGATGCTGCCCTGCAAAAGGTCTATGCCCGTTTCGAAGAGTTGGTGGAAGAATACCGGGGGCGAGACTTGACCGAGTACAATATCCGCCGCATTGGGTCTGACCTGGAACATTTCATCCGCTCCCTGCTCAAGCAAGGGGAGATCGCCTATAACCTGCAGGGGCGTGCCCCCAACTTCAGCATGGGCTTTCCCCAGATCCCTGCTGAAGAAATTGTCGGCCAATACATCCCCAAGGGCTAGCTCTTTGCCGGTTCTGGACAGAGTTTTTGATTGTTCTGCATCTAAGGCTTTTACCCATCTGATTGTCGGAGCGTTTCCCCATGTCTGGAGAACCCACCCCCGAGGCCGCTGCTGCCGAGAAACCCGCTGAAGCTGCCAAGCCTGCTGCTGAGGATTCCCCCAAAGCCGCTGCGAAAAAAGTTGCTAAGGAAGAAAAGCCCTTCGAGCAACAGATCACGGAAGAGGTGATCCCGGCAGCCATTGCGGCTTTTCAAAAGCGCGGAGTCAGCGATCTGGAGCTGCGCCTGGAAGGCAAGACGCTGGTCGGCGCGTTTGCAGGAGGCAAGAAGCAATTTAGCGTGCTGTTTGCTGAGGGATCCTTGAATGGCCGCAAGTTCTTCCGCTGTACCACCGAAGGATCCCCGGCCAGCACCATCGAGTCTTTTATGATCGACGAGCGGCGCGTGGATGTCAACCTATTCGTGTTTTATTTGGTGCAGCGCCTTTACGCTCAGCAGTGGTATTGAGTTCGCGTGACCTTGAAGGATCCCTGCCTGAGGAACGGTGCTCATGGATCCCATGTGAAAAACGTTCTGGTTTGGCAAAGCCGGGATCCATCCGGCCCCGTTCTCTGGCATGCCTCTGGCATGCCTAGATCCTAAACAGGGTACTTCGGTTGCTGCTTTCTCGGAAGATGAGCTGCACACTCGGATCGAAGAACGGTGCCCATATGCCGGGGTCAACCGTTCATAGCCGTTTCAGGTTAGGGTAAGACGCCTGGGCTATTGAGAAAAGCCTTCTGGCCTTGTGCATTATCGCTCCGCAACGCTGACGCGACCAACGTTTTGAGTGGGGGTGCAGGGCCCTAGTTTGAATCAAATGACCCTAATTCCGTAGAGAGCTGCTCCCGTAGATCAGGTTCCTGAGCAAATGGCGCCGCTTGAGCCTGAACCCAGTCTGCCCAGAGGTTATCTAAAGTGAGGATCCCTAATTGTGGGGATCCCTTGCCGCTGCGAGGGATGTTCTGTCGGGGCCAAAAACGATTATCGTTTTGTGAAGAAAGGTAAGGCTCTGCTACAGGAGATCTCGAAATGTACATCGTGCAGATTGCGTCTGAATGTGCCCCGGTCATCAAGGCGGGGGGACTGGGGGATGTGGTGTACGGCCTCAGCCGGGAGCTGGAAGTGCGGGGGCACTGTGTCGAGCTGGTTTTGCCCAAGTATGACACCATGCGCTACGACCAGATCTGGGGCTTGCACGATGCCTATCGCGATCTCTGGGTGCCCTGGTACGGGGGGGCCATCCACTGTTCGGTGTACTGCGGCTGGGTGCATGGCCGCCTTTGCTTTTTCATTGAGCCTCACTCAGGAGACAACTTCTTTAATCGCGGGTGTTATTACGGCTGCCCGGATGACAACATGCGTTTTGCTTTTTTCAGCAAGGCGGCTTTGGAGTTTCTCCTACAAAGCAACAAACGCCCGGATGTGATCCACTGCCACGACTGGCAGACAGGGTTGGTGCCGGTGCTGCTGTTCGAGATTTACAAGTACCACGGCATGGCAAATCAGCGGGTGTGCTACACCATTCACAACTTCAAACACCAAGGCTTTGGTGGCCCAGAGATTCTTTGGGCTACCGGCCTCAACCGCGAACCCTATTACTTCCACTACGACCGTTTGCGCGATAACTTCAACCCCTTTTCTCTCAACTTTATGAAGGGGGGAATTGTCTTTTCCAACTTCGTTACTACGGTTTCTCCCAATCACGCGCTGGAGGTGCAATTTGGCGACTACGGCTATGGACTGGGCCATACCCTCTACCTGCACCGGCATAAGTTTCGCGGCGTTTTGAACGGCATCGATTACGACATCTGGAACCCGGAGATCGACCGCTTTATCCCCGTGCGCTACACTGCTCAAACGCTGGAAAATAAAGCTAAAAACAAAAAAGCTCTGCGGGATCGGCTGCTACTGCAGGATGTTGACAAGCCTATCGTGGCCTATATCGGGCGATTGGACGAGCAAAAGGGCGTGCATTTGGTGCATCATGCCATCTACCGCTCCCTGTTCAAAAATGCCCAATTTGTTCTCCTGGGATCCGCTACGGAGCTAGGGATCGGCGCTTGGTTTGCCCACGAGAAAAGCTACCTCAACAACAACCCCGATGTTCACATTGAGTTGGGCTTTAACGAAGAACTTTCCCACCTTATCTATGCGGGGGCAGACATCATCGTAGTGCCCAGCCACTACGAACCCTGTGGACTCACTCAGATGATTGGCTTGAAGTATGGCACAGTTCCGGTGGTGAGAGGAGTGGGTGGCCTGGTGGATACCGTCTTCGACCGCGACTACGATCCCCACAAATTGCCCGAACAACGCAATGGTTACGTCTTTTATCACACAGATCCAGCTGCTTTGGAGTCGGCTCTGGATCGGGCCATCGACCTTTGGTACACCGCTCCTGACCAGTTCCGTCAACTGCAGATTCAAGGCATGAGCTACGACTACTCCTGGAACTATCCTGGCAAGGAGTATCTGGAGATCTACGACTTCATTCGTCACCGCTGAGCCCAACAGCGATCCCCAGCGATCCCAGCTCTTGACCCCAAGGACGAAATGCTGGACGATAGGTAACAATCTTGGGCTTAACCTTCTCTACAGATTTGCTGCTGAAGAAGGTGGGCTCGCCCCGTTATTTTTTCCCACCTAAGGATCCCTGGCCGCTATGGGTTATCTCGCCTTGGTACTCCACGCGCACCTGCCGTTTGTGCGCCACCCTGAGCAAGACTTTGTGCTGGAGGAAGAATGGCTCTACGAAGCCATCACGGAGACCTATGTGCCGCTGCTGCACATGTTCGAGGGGCTACAGCGAGATGGCATCGACTTTCGCTTCACCATGTCCCTGACGCCGCCCTTGGTGTCGATGCTGCGGGATCCCTTGCTGCAGGAGCGCTACGACCACTATCTAACCAAATTGGAAGAGCTGGCCCAGCTGGAGTACGACAAAAACACCACCAACGGCCACATTCGCTACCTGGCGGAGCACTACATCAAGCAGTTTGCCATGGTGCGGGATCTCTGGGAGCGCTACGACCGGGATCTGGTGCGAGCTTTTAAGCAGTTTCAAGACAGCGGCAACCTGGAGATCATCACCTGTGGGGCTACCCACGGCTACCTGCCCTTGATGCAGATGTACCCGCAGGCAGTCTGGGCGCAGTTGATTGTAGCTTGTGAGCACTACAACGAGCACTTTGGCCAATGGCCGCGGGGGATCTGGCTGCCGGAATGCGCCTACTACCAAGGGCTGGAGCGGATGATTGCCGATGCCGGCCTGCGCTACATGATCACCGACGCCCATGGTCTTCTCTATGCCAAGCCACGGCCCCGCTACGGCATGTACGCCCCCATTTTTACCGAGACTGGCGTTGCCGTTTTCGGGCGGGATCACGAATCCTCGCAGCAGGTGTGGTCGGCGGAAGTGGGCTACCCCGGGGATCCGGTTTACCGCGAGTTCTACAAAGACCTGGGGTATGAAGCCGACTACGAGTACATCAAGCCCTACATCATGCCCAACGGCCAACGAAAAAATACTGGCATCAAATACCACCGCATTACCGGGCGCAATCTGGATTTGGGGCAAAAGCAGCTTTACGACCCCTACTGGGCGCGGGAAAAAGCGGCAGAACATGCGGGCAACTTCATGTTCAACCGGCAGCGGCAGATTGAACATCTCTACAGCGTGATGGGACGTCCGCCGCTGGTGGTGGCCCCCTACGATGCCGAGTTGTTTGGCCACTGGTGGTACGAGGGCCCTTGGTTTTTGGATTTTCTCATCCGCAAGAGCTACTTCGACCAGTCCACCTACCGCATGACCCACCTGGCCGAGTACCTGAAAGAGAACCCCACCCAGCAGGTGTGCAAACCTGCCCAGTCCAGTTGGGGGGCGCGCGGCTTCCACGAGTACTGGCTCAACCCCAGCAACGCTTGGATTTATCCCCATTTGCACAAGGCCACCGAGCGGATGATCGAGCTGAGCCGTCGCGAGCCTGCCGATGACCTAGAATGGCGGGCCTTGAACCAGGCGGCGCGAGAATTGCTACTGGCTCAATCGTCTGACTGGGCTTTTATCATGCGCACAGGGACGATGGTTCCCTATGCAGTGCGCCGCACCAAGTCCCATCTGCTGCGCTTCAACCACCTCTACGAGAAGATCAAAGAGGGTCAGTTTCGGCGAGAAAAAGCCACCCCTGAAGAGGAGCAGTGGCTGGCCAAGGTGGAATATATGGACAACATCTTCCCCAATATCAACTACCGGGTTTACCGACCCCTCTAAGCAGTGTTGATCCCAACTCTCCTCTCCCTTTGGGAGAAGGGCTGGGGGTGAGGGTCAGGAGTCGGCAGAGAGAGCTTGGGATCCCACCTTTCCTAGCCGGATGGCCAGGCCACCGATTCTAGAGCTTGGTGCCGCACTCGGCGCAAAACTTGTGCAGGGTGGGGTTTTTGGTGCCGCAATTGGGGCAGTAGATCAGCTCGGCGGCTTGTTCCAGTTGCCGCTTCTCCGGCAGCCCGATCATCTGATAGTTAGCTTTGCCGGCAGGCACCATCGGGTAGCAGTTTTCATCCCGCTTGACCACAAAGTCGGCCACTACCGGCCCCTCGTGCTTGAGGATCTCCTGGATGGCATCTTCCAGTTGATCGGGGTGATCGACGCGGATCCCTTTCACCCCAAAAGCCTCGGCTAGCTTGACAAAATCCGGCATTCCGGGAGACATATCCGAGTGGGAGTAGCGCTCGCCGTGGAAGGCCTGCTGCCACTGCCGCACCATGCCCTGCCAGCCGTTGTTGATGATGGCCACTTTGGTGGCAATGCCGTACTGAGCCACTGTGCCCAGCTCTTGCATGTTCATCTGGAAGCTGGCGTCGCCACTGATGCAGATCACCTCTTGATCCGGCAGGGCCACCTTGACCCCCATCGCCGCCGGGAACCCGTAGCCCATAGTACCCAGCCCAGAACTGGAGATCCATTGGCGCGGCCCGTTGCGCAGAAACTGCGCCGCCCACATCTGATGCTGGCCAACATCGGTGGTGTAGTAGGCGTGGGGAGCATGACGACGAAAGGCATCGATCACCTGTTGGGGGGCAATCACGCCTTCGTAGCTGGGCACCTGCAGGGGATAGTCCCGCTTCCAGCGCTCGATCCGATCCAGCCAGGCCTGAGTTAGGCCTGGAGTAGAAGGCATTTTGCTCAGTTGAGCCAGCATCTCCACCAGAACAGTGCGCACATCCCCTACAATCGGCACATCGGGCGCACGGTTTTTGCCCACCTCGGCTGGGTCGATGTCGATGTGAATGACTTTGGCGTGCTTGGCAAATTCATCTAGCTTGCCGGTCACGCGATCGTCAAAGCGGGCCCCCACCGCAATGAGCAGGTCGCACTCGGTGACGGCGAAGTTGGCATAGGCCGTGCCGTGCATGCCCAGCATCCCCACCGACAGGGGATCGTTCTCATCGAAAGCCCCTTTGCCCATGAGGGTGGTGGTCACCGGGATCCGATAGGTGTGGGCCAGCTCGGCAATTTCGGCGTGGGCACCGGAGATGATCGCCCCACCTCCCACATACAGCAAGGGCCGCTTGGCCTGCAGGATCAGCTTGGCCGCTGTGTGGATTTGCCGTGGGTTGCCACGCACGGTGGGCTTGTAGCCGGGGATGTTGATCTCGCTGACGGGTTGATAGTCAAACTCTTCTAGGCCCACATCTTTGGGGATGTCGATCAGCACCGGCCCGGGCCGACCTGTTCCGGCAATGTGAAAAGCCTCTGCCACGATCCGAGACATTTGGCGCGGATCCCGTACCACGTAGGAGTGCTTCACAATGGGCAGGGTGATGCCAAAGATGTCCGTCTCCTGGAAGCCGTCGGTGCCAATCAGATGGCGAGGTACCTGCCCAGTGATGACCACCATGGGTACAGAGTCCATCATGGCGTTGGCGATGCCCGTCACTAGGTTGGTCGCCCCTGGGCCAGAGGTAGCAAAACACACCCCCACCTTGCCAGTGGCGCGAGCATATCCGTCGGCGGCGTGGGCAGCCGCTTGTTCGTGGCGTACCAGGTAATGTTTGAGCAGCCCCTGAGACTCGGCTTTGTACAGCTCGTCGTAGATGGGGAGGATGGCTCCCCCCGGATAGCCAAAGATGTGTTGCACCCCATGCCGGTGCAGGCTGTCCACCAACGCATATCCACCAGTCGCCACGGTGTCTCCTCCCCACTGAGATGACCGAACGTCAAACGCCCGCTCTCAGGAGCGCCAGCGCAGACAGGGTACTGGCCAGAAGTTGGCCAACTTTGTATTCAATTCTACAGTCTAGCAGTGGTTTGCTTTGGAATCGCTTAGACTTTCACGGTCGGCTAAAGTAACACTGGGGATCCCTAGGGATCCTCGCCGGAGTGTTGAGAGTGCCCTATCCATGACTGGAGAGCCAACCCCCATTGACCCCGGGCCGGAGCGGTCTCAGGGCAGCTTGCTGCTAGCTGTGCCCATCCTCGGATCCCCGCACAGTGCTGTGGGATCCCGACAGTGGCTGGTATGGGGAGCGCTGGGGATCTTTCTGGTGGGTCTGGGGTTGCGCCTGTGGCGGCTGGACGAGTTCCCGACACCTGTGTTCGATGAGGTGTACTTCCCGGAGTTTGCCCAAAACTACCTGGATGGCAAGCCTTTTTACGATGTGCATCCCCCCTTGGGCAAGTACTTCATTGCCCTTAGCATTCAGGTGTTTGGCCGCAACGAGTGGGGATTCCGCTTCGCCACTGCTTTTTGCGGATCCCTGATCCCCCTGTTGCTGACCGGTTTAGCCTACCGCCTCACCTACCACGTGGGCTTTGCTCTGTTGAGCGGGGTTTTGCTGCTGACCGATGGGGTGTTTCTGGTGGAATCCCGCTTTGGCCTGATCAACGTGTATCTGGTAGCCTTTGGGCTGGCAGCGACCATTCTGTTGCTGAGAGGTCTAGAAAACCAAGGTTGGCGACGGGCTGCTCACTTTGCTTGCTCCGGGATCCTGTTGGGGGCGGCAGCTTCGGTGAAGTGGAATGGCCTCTGGTTTGCCTTCATGTTTGCTCTGTTGGGGATCCTCGTCTGGGGGGTGGTCTGGCTGCGCCCGCAGTGGATCCCACGGTTGGGCATTTTGATCCAGATTCGTCATCTGCGCTGGTGGCACTATGTGTTTTGCTTCGTCCTCGCTCCGCTGGCCTTTTATGCCATTCAGTGGATCCCGCACCTGCAGCTGAATCCCCAACAGGGACTAACTCTGGATTGGAGCTGGACGGGCATCCAGAATTATTTCCGCTCCCTGGTGCTCATCAACCAATCCATCTACGGCGGCCACATGGCAGCCCACCTGGTGGTGGACGAAGAGACGCCTGTTCACCCCTACTGCTCCACCAGCTTGCGATCCCTGGTGGCTTGGTTCCCGGCTTTGCGTCCTTGGCTGACTACGCCCTTGGCCTCGGCAGGAGCTTGGTCCTGGCCGATCCTGGGCCGCCCCGTGGCCTACTACTTCAGCAGTCAGGGCAACCTCTGGCAAGCTGTTCATGGCGTGGGCAATCCTTGGCTGTGGTGGCTGGGCACGGGATCCATCTTGGTGCTTGTCTGGCGAGGGATCCGCCACTTTCACGGTCTCGAAGCCTTCATTTTGATTGGCTATGCGGCCAATTACCTGCCTTGGTTTAGGGTCAGCCGCTGCGTTTTTATCTACCACTACATGAGCGCTCTGGCGTTTAGCACCCTAGCCCTGGCTTGGTTGGTGCTGCTGGGCTGGCAGAGCTATCGCCGCTTTTGGCGCGGGGCGAGCATCACGGCGGTGGCCTTGGTTTTGGCGTCCTTTGTCTTCTTTTTCCCCGTTTGGCTTGGCCTGCCCCTCAGTCCAAGCGGATTCTACGCCCGCATGTGGTTTCGCTCTAGCCCGGTGCCGCTGTTCTGTTTCAGCCCCCAATCCTGCCAACAGCCCCCGCTGCACCTGCCGCCCATCCCCGGCTTGAACTGGATCTAAGGGAGGCATGGTAAGCTTTGTGAAGTTTGTTTCGTGAAATGCGGCGCTCCGTTACCGAAAGATGGAGCGAGGTTCGCGAAACCCTTGTGGTGGAGGTAGTGGAAACGTCATGGCCCGATCCTGCCCGAGTTCTGCCAACTCTCCCCGCCGTCCACTGGCTTATTCAGAGCAAGCTGTCCCGGTTGGGGTGATCGGGGTAGGCAACATGGGCCAGCACCACACCCGCGTTTTCAGCCTGATGAAGGATGTGCGGGTCGTGGGGGTAGCGGATATCAACGTGGAACGGGGATTGGATGTGGCCAGCCGCCACCGCGTTCATTTTTATGAGGACTACCGCGATCTGCTGCCCCATGTAGCTGCCGTGGCCATTGCCGTGCCGACGGTTCTGCACCACGAGGTGGGTATGGCCTGCCTGGAGGCCGGGGTACATGTGCTGATCGAAAAGCCCATCGCTGCCAGCATCAGCGAAGCAGAATCGCTGGTGAACCGAGCTGCCGATTGCAATTGTATTTTGCAGGTGGGGCACATCGAGCGCTTCAGCCCTGTTTTCCAAAAGCTGGGCCAAGTCTTGCAAAGTGAAGAACCTCTGGCTTTCGAGGCTCACCGTCTCAGCCCCTATTCCGACCGCGCCAGCGATGTGTCAGTGGTATTCGACTTGATGATCCACGACATCGATCTGTTGCTGGAGCTGATCCCATCTCCCGTGACCCAGATTACCGCCAGCGGCAACCGCATCTCCAAGCTGGGCTACCTGGACTACGTCACGGCTACTCTCACTTTTGCCAACGGTGCCATCGCCACCCTCACTGCCAGCAAGGTCACCCACCGCAAGGTGCGCAAAATTGCCGTCCACTGCAAGAATGCCTTGGTAGAAGCAGATTTTCTACACAATGAGATCTCGGTGTACCGCCAGGGATCCGTCGGCAGCACCAGCGACTACGGCCAAATGCCCTACCAGCGGGATTGTTTGATTGAGAAAGTCCACACCGACAATATCGACAAGCTGCATGCCGAACTGGAGCACTTCATCAATTGCGTGCGGGGGGGCAACCAACCTTCTGTGGGTGGGGAACAGGCCCTGAAAGCATTGAGGCTGGCCTCGGAGGTAGAGCGGATTGCTTTGGATGGATGTGCCTGGAGCGAAGCCAAGCCCCGCCGTAGTCTCCTATCCTAATCTCTAACGCAAGCCCCAGATGGGGGCAGAGCCCTGTTGTTGGCCCATAGCCATTCCAGCATCAGGCTGGGGAAGAAAAAGCGACATTCGCGCCCGCGGAGTGCAGCTCTATTTGTTGCTGTTGCCAGTCCACCACTCAATACTCCTGTAGCCCAAGCCGACTGTAAAGCTTGAGCTTAGTTTGCTTATCCTGGCCAATATTGCGAGCTCCAGGGCTCAGCACTCCTACCGCCGATTCTGGGGCACTGTGGAGTTTGCCATCCGCCCGTGACATACTCCCATCGCTGACCCTACGGGTACAGCGTGGGCTTCTCGCTTCATCGGGGAGCTTTCGCAAGAACCCTCAGCGAGCAGACACGGGATGTCCCACCGCGTAGTTGCACCAGATTCCGGCAAAAGCCGTTTTGTGCAACTGCTCCCATCATACACCATGTGGGGGTATCTGTATCCCGGCACTGACCCTACGGGTACAGTGCGGGGCTTAGCTACCCCCACACCCCCATAAGCTAACGCTGTTCTCAGTCGAGAGCGGCTTACCCACACCACATCAGGAGCCACATTGTTATCTTCGGCAAAAATCACTCCCGGAGCAATGTTGGCCAATCTCAGGCCCGTTTTCTCACTCTATTCGCCTTTCAAATTTCTTCTAAGATGCGAAACTGCACATGGTTAATGGCCAGCTCCCCAATTGAGGCTTGGTCGGTGTTGATCGTCTCGAAAGGGATCCCTTTGGCGATCTCGGCATGGGTCCAGGGCAAGCCCATGAAGTAGCGCTGCGAATAGGGGCGCTCCCCCCGATCGTCGGGGTTCGACTCCATCGGCACCCAACCCCAGCCGGGCAGATAAAACTCAATCCACACGTGGTTGTACTGGGGAAACAGCGGGATCCCTTTCAGTTCTGGATGGGGAGGACATTTGTAGCGCCCCACCGTGCGGCAAGGGATCCCATTGAGGCGGGCCAAAGCCAACAGCACCCCCACATATTCACCACAAGAACCGGAGCCACGCCGCAAAACCTCATCCGGCGGATCGATGCGAGAGGTGACCCGGTAGGAGAGCTTGTCGTAAACATAGGCCCGGATATTGAGCATTTTGCGCAGCAAGTTGGTCTCGCTGCCGACGGCCCGCCGCGCTGCCTCTCGGACAATCGAGGTGTCCATGGCCAGGTAGTCATCGTCCACCAAGTAGCGATCCCGTAGGTCTGGGGGCACGACGGCATCTTCTACATCCAGCGGATCGATGCAGTACTTGATGCTGTAGAGATCCAACACCGCCCGCCAGCCAAACAAGCGCACCTCATGGGCCCCCAGGGATCCCAGCGAAAACACTGCCACCTGTTGGCCAGATTGCTCTTCCACTTCAAACGGCAGACCTACCCAGTGCAGGCTGCGCACCCGTTGGCGAAGGCTGTTGCAGGGCAAGGCAATTCGCCAGACCAAATCGGGCAGGAAGCGCGGCTCTTCTTGGGCAATTTCTTCCACATAGGTCAGCTCCACCCGATAGCCGTGGGAGAGGGTGTAGGTGGCGCGTTCCCCCAGACACTGGGGCTGAAAAACTACCGGGCAGGCAATGGGGGAATCCTCGGCCTCGGTTCCACTGCCGCCAGAGGGGTCGGGGGAGCTAGGGGGATCCAAAGGCCGCAGGCGTAGGGGGGCCACCCAGGTTTTATCGCGCAGGGCCACCGACAAGGGATCTGGAGCATTGGGGTTGTCGTGGATGTAGGCTTCTTCGTGGGCATAGGCCACCCAGAGTTGCCCCCGCCAATGGGCCAAGCCTGTTGGCCCAGGAGAAGGGGTGAGGATGCGGGCCAGTTCTCGCCCGGTCTGGCGCTCCAGCACGTAGATCGTCTCTTCCACCCGATCGCTCACCCAGAGGTAGTCTCCCTGCACCGCAATCTGTTCTCGGCCAACCCCAGGGGCAGGCATCTCCTGCACGATGAGACCACGGCTGGGATCCAGTTGCAGGATTTTTTCCCGTTTGTAGCAGGTGGCATAGAGGTAGCGGTTTCCCGTGTGGGGATCGCTCCAGAGGGCGATCCCTTCGATAGGGTAGGGGCACCTACACACTGGAAAGGCTTCCAGGGATCCCGGTTGCTGCAGAGCGGACATGGGAATGCGCAAGATTTGCCCCTCTTGCTCCCGACTGAGCCAAATCCACGCTTGATCCCCTTCTGACTCTACCCACAAACCGTAAGCGCCTTGGAAAGAATGGACATGATGGGGATTGAGCAGCAGGGTGTTGTGCTCTTGAATTTCCACCAAATAGCCCCTCACCCGATCCAAGCCCAACAGGCGATCTCCCCAGGTGGCCAAACCTTCCAAAGCAACCAGCCCCAGAGGTTGCAGAGGGGCCACAGTTCCCTGTTGCCGCCCAGATGGAGGCCACCAAGCAGGCTGGGATCCTCTTGCCGTGGAACCCGGATTTTTCAGAGCACCCAGATCATTTGCCGGATGGATGGCAACCATGAAGGCTTCCTTGCCTATGGATGAAGTTGACATGCTGGCGCGATCTGCACCAAGGCGGTACGACTGTCCAATATTTACTGTCCAACATTATTATGATGCGCCTCTTTTCAACCCCACACCCAAGGCTTCTCGACCGATGTATCCCTGCTAGTCTTGCCAGGACTGGAGAATGTTACGATGATGGCGGCTTTTTGGCCAGCAAGATAGAGCAGCGGTGGGGAGTGGTAGGGGATGGAGTTGGCCTTGGCAATTGGCGGCCTGGTGGCAGGGATCCTAGCCGGGGTGCTGGGCATTGGCGGTGGAACGATCCTGGTGCCCTTACAGGTCAGCTTGGGGATCCCACCGGTTCAAGCTGCAGCCACCAGCAACCTTTCCATCGTTATGACCTCGATTGCGGGCAGCATCCAAAACTGGCGGATGGGCATGCTGGATCTGAAACGGGTGATCCTGCTGGGGATCCCAGCGTTGCTTACGGCTCAAGTAGGAGCAATTATCGCCAGTCGCCTTCCCAGCTATCTGCTGTTGGCAGCGTTTGGAGTGTTGCTGCTGGCCAACACTTACCTGGTGCAACTCAACAAAAAGGTGGTTATCCAGGCCCAAGAATTGGGGGCTGACGTCAGCGATGCCGAGCACCTCAGCGGGACGGAGTCCTCAGGACAGATGTCTCCCTGGTTAGCCCGCGCCCTGACCGGTGGCGCTGCCGGTTTGTTGGCCGGGCTGTTTGGCATCGGCGGTGGGGTGATCCTGGTGCCAATGCAGATCCTGCTGCTGAAAGAGACGATCAAAGTGGCGATTCAGACCAGTCTGGGGGCCATTGTAATCACAGCAGTTGCTGCCACCGCCAGCCATGCGGGCCTCAGCGATTGGATCTGGAATGGCCTGGGGTTGGGGGACGGCACTATCCACCAAAATGTGCTCTGGATCCCTGGTTTGATCTTGGGGACAGGGGGGTTAATCGGTGTACAGATCAGCACACGCACCCTGCCCAAATTGCCCGATGAAACCGTCGGACTGCTGTTTCGGGGCTTTCTGACCATCCTTTCTCTCTACATTTTTTGGCAAGCTTGGCAAAGCTACCGAGCCCTGTGAAGTGATCCTGGTCTGCCTGAGCGCTCAAGACAGCAGTCCTTGGTCATTTCGATTCTACGTTGGACGCGCTTTCCCCTCAGAGGACAGGGATCCTGCTGTTTGGGATAGGGCACCTTGTTTGCAGGGGTCATGCACAGGGTAGCTGCCAAAGAGCTTCAAGGTTTCGGCAATCGATTCCAGCGCCGCAATCACCTCGGCATCCAGATAGGGCTGGCCAACAGGATTCTCCAGATCGACAAAGACATAAGTCCCTGGCTGTCGGATCCCGTTAGCCAAGCCCTTGCCCAGAGCAAAGGCCAGAAAGTCTTTTTTTCCTGCAAGCGCGGGGGGGTAGGTTGCAGGTTTGGCTCGGACAAGAGATCATAGAGTTTCGTCAAAACCCAAAGCTCCCATTGACAGCGTGACGGTGGAACACAAGCACATTCAGTTAGACAGTCGGCCCGCTGGCCTGAGTACAGCCACCGGTACCATCAAAGCCCAGTTGGACTTGCTACTGCTGGGGCTGGAGTCCCTGAGCGGAGAAAGTTCCGAAGCGGTTCTGTCCGCAGCCAAAGCCCTCAACTTGGAAGAGCAGATTGGCGATCGGGTGACTCTCTGGCGACTGCGCAACGCTAACCCCTTGCGCCGCAGCAGCGGTGGGCGCAAAAAGGTGGATATCGAAGAGGCCCGTGCCCTGGTGATGGTGATTGCCTATCTGGCTGCTCAGCAACAAGCCCGTATCCGCAGCACCTTGGAGCAACTGGAAGCCGCTGTCGATCAAGAGCTCAGCCCCTTCCGTCAGCCGCTGGTGGGGGATTACTTGGATGAATTTCTCTCCCACTACCGCAGCCGCATGGTGGATGGGGATGTGCGCGATGAGAATAGCCTCACCGAGCTGGCCCTGCGCATCTTGATTGAGCTGATGTTCTACAGCAGCCCGAAGGGTGCTCAGCGCCTGTGGAAAGCCTTGCTCAGCCGTCCTGAGATGGATTTGCCTGCCGGCAGCGATCTGGAGGAAGAGGGGGTGGCCCACAGCTCCGGCCCCGATGCCTCACCCTCTTCTTGAGGCAGTTTTGTCAATTATCGCCTCTGTAGCCCTCTACCCGTGTTGTTCGCCCGCAGTTGCCATGCCCAACCTTACCCTGGTTAGCCACACCTATCAACAGCCCACTTCTACGCTGACTGTACGGGGAGAAGCCCCTGCCGATTCCAATTCTTCAGACTCCTCTGCAACGCCGCCGCTGCAAGCCATCCAGCGCAGCTTCGAGTGTCAGTTGGAAATCCGCCAGGGGGAGACAGTCAAAACTTTACACGGCGATAACGTTTGGCTCAACGATTTGATCACCGTAATCGACCGCTACGTGGGATCCCACTTGAGTGGGGAACCCAAGGGAACCTTCAGCGGTACCGTGGCCATCCGTCCGCTTGATTTTATTTTTCATCGTCTCACGGTGCGCCAAGGGGAAGATCGCATCGCGCAGGTGGATTTGTCGATGACGCAGTTGTACGACCTGCTGGAGAACCTCTCCCAGGTGGCGGATGACATTCCCCAACTGGCCAATCTGGGAACTCCGGTGACGCGGGCTTGGTATCGACAGCCCACCGGGATCGCTGCCCTGCTGGTGGGCGGGATCGCAGTTGTGGCCGGTGTTGGGATCTGGGCCAGCCGCACCCCCAGGGATCCCACAGCTTCCCCTTCCCCGCAAGAGCAGCTCACCATCCCTGCCTTGACGGGTCAATCGCAGCCTTTGGCTACATCCCTCCAAGAATCTGACCCAACAGCGGGAAGAGAGGCAGCAGGGGCGGATCCCCTTTCCCGTCTGCGAGACATTTTGGCAGAGCAGTGGCAGTCTCCCCCCGATTGGCCAGAGAGCTTGGTCTACCGGGTAACGGTGGATAGGACGGGATCCCCCCTGGCCGCCGAGCCGGAGGATGCGCTGGCCCGGGAGCGTCGCGCCGAAACCCCCTTTGCCAACCTGCCCGATCTGACACCGGATCCCTTGCCAACAGGCGCACAACAGTTCCGCGTCAGCCTAGAGCCGGGCAACCAGGTGGAAGTAACCCAGAACAGGTAGGCATCCCGACAGGCCAAGCTGGGGTGGGTCAGCACTATAGTCTACCTAGGGATGTTATCGATAGTCACTTCAGGTTAGGGTGAGACCCGTGGGCCACTGAGAACAGCTCTCTGGCCCCCTGCGTTCAACGTTTTAGGTGTTGGGTGCATTGTCCCAGTTTGAATCGAAATAACCCTACTTTCAGGGCCAGGGGATTAGAGGAAGCGATCTGACCCTGGAGGATTAAGCCGGAAAGAGAGAGACCATCCAGTTCAGACAGCCAAGGCTGCCGCCAATGCCGAGGCGCAAAGGCTCTACTGATCGCATCTGAAGGGTTTAATCGGCTTCAGACAGCTAGGGCAATGAGGACAAGAGGATAAAGTGGAAGAGTTCCCTCTATATCGGATCGCTGCCACTCTATGACCGCAACCATCGAAGTGCCTAAGCGAGGCTTACCTGTCACCATCATCACAGGTTTTTTGGGCAGTGGGAAAACCACCCTTCTCAACCACATCCTCAACAACCAGAAAGGGATGCGCACAGCGGTGCTGGTCAACGAGTTCGGCGAGATCAGCATCGATGCGGAGCTGATCGTCTCCAGCGAAGAAGACTTGGTGGAGCTGAACAACGGCTGCATCTGCTGCACCATCCGGGACGACATCGCCGAAAGCGTGTTGCGGTTGATGGAACGTTCCGACAAGATCGACTACCTGGTGGTGGAGACTACGGGATTGGCCGATCCCTTGCCGGTGGCCCTCACCTTTTTGGGGCCAGAATTGCGAGATCTGACGCGGCTAGACTCGATTATCACCCTGGTAGATGCCACCAACTTTGCCCCCGATCTGTTCAACAGCGACGTGGCCTATAGCCAAATTGCCTATGGAGATGTGATTCTCCTCAACAAAATCGATTTGGTCGAGGAAGCCGAGATCGAGCGTCTGGAAAAACGCATCCGCGAGATCAAAGAAGATGCCCGCATTTTGCGCACCGTCAACAGCGCAGTTCCCCTGGAGCTAATCTTGGATACCGATTTGTTTCAGGCCAGTTCCTTGCCCCAAGAAGAAGCCCATGATCACGACAGTCACGACCACCATGACCATGAGCACGATCATGACCACCACCACTCCCATCACAGCCACATCGAGGCTGACGGCTTTAACTCCCTAGCCTTTGAGAGCGATCAGCCCTTCTCTTTGGATGCTTTCCAAAATTTTCTCAACGAGTTGCCCGATGCAGTCTTTCGTGCCAAAGGGGTGTTGTGGTTCGAGGAAAGCCCAGAGCGACATATCTTTCACCTCAGCGGTCGGCGCTATACCCTCAGCAGCGATGAGTGGCCTCGCCAGCCCAAAAACCAGTTGGTGCTCATCGGTCAGCGGCTCGATACAGCCCGGTTGCGGGAAAAACTCCAGGCCTGTATTGCCCGTCCGGCCACGCGGGGTCGAGGGTTTGGTCGCTGAATCAGGGATTGGCGGCAGTCCAGGCTCAAAACAGTCGGGCAATGTTCCAGCAGCCTCGATCATGAAGCCCTGAGGTGATGGCCCACTCTCCATGTCCGACATCTTTGTGATGATCCGCAATCAGGCCAACAACGCGCTCACCTCCATCGATGGGATCCCTTTTCTCAGTTTCCTGGAGCGAGAGGGGCAGTTGATTGCAGAAGAAACCATTGAGTTGATCTATGCGGACGCTGGATTTGATGACCTGCCAATTGGAGAATACACTGTGGGGGTACGGCATGAACGGGTGGAACCCCCGAAAGCCACCTGCCCGGTAAGCATTACCTCTGAGGACGAGGTTGTTTTGGTAACATTTGTTTACCTTGAGCCCGAGCGGGTTCTGCTGACTATTCACGTCTCTGTGGAGAAGAGGTTGTAGCTATGACTGTCAAGGTCATCCCATCGCGCTCGATCAAAGCCTTTCGCTATCGGGTGTTCTGTTTGGGACAGGATCTCTGGAATGCCCGGGATCCGATTAGCCGTGCCAACCTTGCTCTGCAACTGGCGGATGCCGCTACGACTTTGGCCCGAATGGAAGTCCAAGCCGCTCAGCCTTTTGGCTCAAGCCCTTCCTATTCCCTGCCGGAAGCTGGCCATAGGTAGCCATCGATCCAGCCGGGAATCGAGGCCAGACGCAAGGGATCCCGCCTACTCCCACTCGATGGTGCCAGGGGGCTTGGAGGTGATGTCGTAAACCACGCGGTTGATGCCGGGCACCTCGTTGACGATGCGGTTGGAGATGGTGGCCAAGAGGTCGTAGGGAACTCGCGCCCAATCGGCGGTCATACCGTCTTCGCTGGTAACCAGCCGCACCACCACCGGGCAGGCATAGGTGCGCTTATCCCCCATCACCCCCACCGACCGCACCTCTGGCAGCAGCACGGCAAAGGCTTGCCAAAGTTTGGGATAGTAGCCGGAGCGGTTGATCTCCTGCCGCACGATCATGTCCGCTTCTCGCAGGGTTTCCAGCCGTTCTTTGGTAACCTCGCCTACAATGCGGATGGCCAGCCCCGGCCCCGGAAAAGGATGGCGGCCCACAATCTCTTCCGGCAGACCCAAAGAGCGGGCCAGTTGCCGCACCTCGTCTTTGAAGAGCTTGCGCAAAGGCTCTACCAGCTTAAAGCGCAGATTTTCGGGCAGGCCGCCGACATTGTGATGGCTTTTGATCTTGACGGCAATGCGTTCTCCAGTAACCGGATCCACATGGGTATTGGCAGACTCGATCACGTCTGGGTAGAGAGTGCCTTGGGCTAAGTACTCAAAAGGACCCAGCCGCTGGGATTCTTCCTCAAACACGCGAATAAACTCTGCCCCAATTCGTTTGCGTTTTTCTTCGGGATCGGTAACCCCCTGCAACTGCCGGAGAAACCGCTCCTGGCCATCCACGTAGTGGACGGGAATGTGAAATTGCTCTTGGAAAAGGCGCAGCAGCCGCTGGGGCTCTTCCTTGCGCATAAACCCTTGGTCGATGAACACGCAGGTGAGCTGGTCGCCGATGGCCTTGTGCAGCAGAAAAGCCAAAGTAGAGCTGTCTACCCCCCCCGAGAGGGCCAACAGCACCTTCTTATTGCCCACACGGGCACGTACCTCTCGAATGGCTTCCTCCAGAAAAGCTGCCGTTGTCCAGGTGGGCTCGCAACCGCAGATGTGATAGACAAAGTTGCGGATGAGAAAGGCGCCAGCCTCTGAGTGGGCCACCTCCGGATGAAATTGCACCCCGTAGAGACGACGCCTTGGATCGGCAATGGCGGCACAGGGGGTGTTGTCGGTAGAGGCCAAGGTGTGAAAGCCCGGCGGCAGTTCGGTAACCGAATCCCCGTGGCTCATCCACATGATGCTGTTTTCCGGCAGGTTGGTGAGCAGGTCGGTGGGATCCAAAATGTGCAGAGCGGCACGGCCATATTCCCCCTTCTGGGCTGCTTCCACCTTGCCCCCCAACTGCTGCACCATGAGTTGCATGCCGTAGCACACCCCCAGAACCGGGATCCCTAGGTTCCAAATCTCGGGGTCACACACCGGAGCGGCTGGCTCATACACCGAGTTGGGGCCCCCGGAGAGGATAATGCCCTGCGGTTGCAGTTGCCGCAGTTGCTCAGCAGTGGTGCGATAGGAAAGGATTTCCGAATAGACGTGGGTTTCGCGAATGCGGCGGGCAATCAGCTCAGAGTACTGGGATCCAAAATCGAGAATGACGATCATCTGGCGCTGCACTTCGAGGGGGGAAAGGCCGGAACTGGGAGGAGATGCAGAAGGGATCACAAAACCTGGCACAGTGCACAATAAAAAAGCCGGTCCAAGAGACTAGCTTGGCTATGGATACGATGGATACGAAAGAAACATTAAGGGCTCTTCCATGGTAACAGGGGTGGAGAGCTTGCACGCGGCTGCCTGCTCTAAAAAGCCTCTGTCAGGCTTGCCGAGAAAACAGCGCTTCTCGGAGGAGTCTCGCCGAAAAACCGCCTGATGAGCCCCTGAAAAAGCTGGCCACCGGCTGGGCATGACTCCCGCCAACAACGCAATACAGAAGCCAGATGACCTAGCAAAGTTAAGACTTATGATCGTGAAGGAGCGCTCCAGGCCGGTGGGGGTATTGGTAGGGATCCGCAGTGCCATTTTTTTATGTCGATTGTTGCCGAGTCCTTTCAAACCTATCTGCGCCGCCGCCGTCGTCTTCTAGCCCGCCGTCTCAAGCGACAGCAGGGCTGGGTCGTGGTTTTGGCTCTGCTGGCTTTGTACTTGCTCAGTTGGGATGCGCTGGGCGAAGATGGGTCACTATCGCACCTGTGGAGGGGACAACCCCTGTGGCTGGTGTTGATCCCGCTGTTGGGGGGAGGGCTGTACAGCTTGGGCGCCGGGGTGATCTGGATGCTGCGCCAGCGCTGGTCTGCCCAGCTGTTGGCCGAGATGATCAGCTTGCCCCATTTGACTTTGGCTGCCCTGATCTGGCTGGGGTTAGCCGTTTGGGGAGAGCACCTTTCGCCTTTCCTGTTGCGACAAAAAAACCAATTGTTGGCGGGCCTGTTGATCAGTTGGCTGTTGGCCCAGGGGTGGAGTTTTTTCCAGACAGGTTGGGTAGTAGAGGCTGGGCAACTGTGGGCCGACTATCTGCAGGAGCTGCGCGGTTCTGTATTACAGCCCTGCTACCAGCGCCTGGAAACCTGTCGTCTTTCGCTCCATCTTTACCACGCCATTTGGCAAGACCTGCAACTGGAAGAACTGGAGGCCCAGCACCTAATTCAACTGTTGTCTGAGTCGTTGCTGCCGCTGACCCTGCCCCTCAAGGTCTATGCTCAGCGGGTTCACCATTGCTGTCAGCAGTTGGCAGCCCTGCTGGCGCAAATGCAGGAGCGGGTAGAGCGGTTGGAGCAGGTGCTTTTGAATGTAGAGCTGGAGTTGGCCTCTCATCAGTTGCTTCAGGCTCAGCCGCAGCCGATTAACTTGCTGGCGGAAGATTGGGCCAGCTGTCAGGAGCTGGATTTGCAGGAGTTGGTTTGCTTAAACCAAGAGCTGCTGGGCACCGACCGTTCTTTGCAGGGCTTGACCCAAGAGCTGAAAGGCTGGGCCGACAGAGCCATCCCCGCTGGATTGAAACTGGGATCCCTGGGATGAAGAAGGCTGACGCTTCTTCCTCTGAGCCCCCACAGCTCAAGACGCTGTGGGAAAGCTGGCTGGCGGAGCTGGGTTGGCAGCCTTCTGAACAGCAGCAGCAACAACTGCAACAGCTCTATCCCTTGGTGATGGCCGGAAACCGAACCCAGAACCTGACCCGCATCACCGATCCCATCGACTTTTGGGAGAAACACCTGTGGGATTCGCTGCGGGGCCTGCGCCTGCTGGGATCCTGGGAGGCAATCCAAGCTCAGCCCTGGCGGGGGATCGACATCGGCACTGGGGCAGGGTTTCCAGGGATCCCGGCCCAAATTGCCCTGCCTCAGGCCAGCTTTACCTTGCTGGACAGCACCCAACGCAAGATTGCCTTTGTGCAGGACACCTTGCAAAGGCTCTCTCTCACCCAAGCGCGGGCGGTGGCTCAGCGGGCCGAAATTTGGGGGCAAGACCCGCAGGAACGGGGCAGCTATGATATTGCTCTGGCCAGGGCCCTGGCCTCGGCGGAGACCTGCGCCGAGTATTGCCTGCCACTGCTCAAGGTGGGGGGACGCGCCATCCTCTATCGCGGCCATTGGACCGAGGCAGAAGCCCAAACTTTGGAGCAGGCCCTCAAGATCCTGGGCGGAAAACTGATCCATGTAGAAGCCTTCACCACACCCCACAGCCGTGGGGTGCGCCACTGCCTACTGCTGGAGAAAGTAGCCCCCACGCCGCCTCCTTATCCCCGCTCTCCCGGCACTCCCAAACGCCAACCGTTGGGCCAAAGTAATCGCCCATGAAGGTTAGGATCCTGAGTTTCCATCTTGCTACAAAAGCTTCTCCCAATTCTCGGACAAAAAGCTGGAAGGATGGCTTTGCAAATGCCATTGGGAAGACTAAGATGTGGTTGGCATGAGGTTCGGATTGAGCGAATGGTTTAACCAGGTGAGCCTCCGAACTGAACGCTAAAGGGTAAGGTTCGGAGTTTGCTACACCATGACCATTTTTGTAGGTAATTTGTCCTTCAAGGCCAGCGAAGAAGACCTGCGACTTGTGTTCGCCGAATACGGCACCGTTAAGCAAATTAAGCTGCCGGTGGATCGGGAGACTGGCCGTAAGCGAGGTTTTGCCTTTGTGGAACTGGAAAACGAAGCCGATGAGCAAAAGGCCATCGACGAGCTGGATGGCGCTACTTGGATGGGCCGGGATTTGAGGGTCAACAAGGCGTTGCCTCGGCAGGCCGGTGCAGGCGGCAGTCGGGATGGCCGCTCTTCCCGCTTTTGAGTTAACATGCATCTACCCTTTCTCAGATGAGGTTTGAGCCAGGGATCCCGACCTGCGATCCCTGGTTTCTAGCGCGTTCCTGAGAACACTCTGCCCAGAAAGGCCAGGCTAAACCAGGCGGAGGCCACCAGGACGATGGCCGGGCCGGAGGCCACATTGAGGTAGTAGCTGGCGTACATCCCCAGCAGGCTGGCGCTCACCCCAAATAGGGATCCCAACAGCATCACCTGGTGCAATCGAGGCACCACCAGATAGGCGGTTGCCGCTGGCGTGATCAGCATGGCCAACACTAAGAGCACGCCCACTGCCTTCATGCTGGCCACCAACGTCAGGGAAGTGAGCACCATCAGCCCCCACCCCAGCCGCTCGGTGGGCAGGCCGGCTGCTTTGGCCCCCAAGGGATCGAAGCTGTAAAAGGTCAATTCCTTGAAGAAGAGGGCCACTAACCCCAACACCAAAAGGGTGATGCCCACCACTGTCAGCACATCGACAGCATTCACCCCCAGGAGGTTGCCGAAGAGGAAGTGGTTGAGATCGATGCGAGCCCGCCGTTGGATCAAAGTGATCAACAGGATCCCCAAGGCAAAAAAGGCCGAAAAGACGATCCCCATGGCTGCATCCGGCTTGAGGGGGCTGGCGGAGCGGATCCATTGAATTAAGAGGGCGCTGAGGAGACCGGCCACAAAGGCTCCCACAAACAGGTTGAGGCCCAGCATGTAGGCAATGGCCAGGCCCGGCAGCAGCGAATGGCTGATGGCATCCCCCAGCAGGGCCAAGCTTTGCACCAGCAGATAGCTGCCCACCACCGCACAGAGCATGCCTACGGCCACCGCCACCAGCAGAGCCCGCTGCATGAAGGCAAAACTCAAGGGATCCGCCAGGCTGTGCCAGAGCCATTCCATAACGTTGTTGACCTCAAACTCTCCCTAGGCAGCTGAGTCCAGCAGCAGGGCTCGGCCATAGGCCCGCTGCAACACCGCTGGCTGCAACACCTCCCGCGGGGATCCCTGGGCAATTAAGACACGGTTGAGGAGGAGCACTTCGTCGAAGTAGGCCCGGGCCTGCCCCAAATCGTGGTGCACCACCATCACGATGTGGCCGGCATCTGCCAGCTCCCGCAACACCTGGAACAAAATAGCTTCGCTGGGCTGGTCGATCCCGGCAAAGGGTTCGTCAAGGGCGTAGATCTCCGCTTCTTGCGCCAAGGCCCGCGCCAGGAACACCCGCTGCTGTTGTCCCCCCGACAGCTTTCCAATGGGGCGATCCCGGTAGGCCCCCATCCCCACCCGCTCCAGGGCTTGAGCAGCCCGCTGCTGCCCCTTTTTCCCGATGCGGCGAAACCAGCCAGCAGCTCTCACCTGCCCCATCAACACCACATCCCACACCGTGGCGGGAAACGACCAGTCGATGGCCGAGCGCTGGGGTACATAGGCCACTTGCTCTCCCCACAGCGCTTGCCCACCGTAGCGCACTTCCCCCCGTTCCAGCGGCACCAACCCCAGCAGCGCTCTGAGAAACGTACTTTTGCCGGCTCCGTTGGGCCCAAGGATGCCCGTGAGGCGGCCCGGCGCGATTTCAGCTTGGATCCCTTGCAGCACCTGCAGGCTGCCGTAACGCACCGTCAGATCCCGCACCACCAGGGATCCCCTGGCCGGACCAAGAGGGAGAGGAGGAAGTTGCTTTTTCATTTTGTTTTCATTTTCGGTAAGTCCAGTGTACCCTAAAGGGACATCTAAACCATGAAACGATGATCAAAAGTCTTGTCTTCCTTTGGGGGCGGCGCCGTTGGGTAGCGGCCTTCGGCTTGGCAATAGGACTCTGTCTCGCTGACGGGAACGGCAGTTTTCTGGCCTTGGCCGGTTCGGGATGGGCGCGTCCCCGCGTTGTGGCTACCACTACGTTGATCGCCGATTGGGTAGAGCAGGTGGGCCAAGATCGCATCCAGCTCACCAGCCTGCTGCAGCCGGGAATGGATCCCCACATCTACGAGCCGGCACCGGCGGATGGGATGGCCCTAGAGCGGGCAGACTTGGTGTTTTACAACGGCTACAACCTGGAGCCGGGGTTGATGCGCCTCATCGAGGCCACAGCCCAACAGGCGCGGCGGGTTGCCTTGGCCGAGATCCTCGATCCCATCGTCACCAATGAGGAGGATGGGATCCCCACTCCCGACCCCCACGTGTGGGGCAATGTGGAAAACGTCATCCGCATGGTGGAGCGCATCGCCCAAGAGCTGGCGGAACAGGTGCCTGGCGAGGCGACCTTCTTCCAAACCAATGCTGCTGCCTATCGAGCAGAGCTGGAGGAGCTTCATGCCTGGATTGGGGAGCAAATTCAGACCATCCCCCCTCCCAACCGGGTTTTGGTGACCACTCACGATGCCTTTGCCTACTACACCCAAGCCTACGGCCTGAAAATGGGGGGATCCCTGCTGGGGATCAGCACCGAAGAACAGCCCAGCGCCCAGACAGTGGCCCGCTTAGTGGAGGAGATCCGCGCTCTGCGGGTGCCGGCTATCTTTGCTGAGACCACCCTCAACCCCGCTCTCCTCCAAACGGTGGCCACCGAAGCCGGGGTCAAGGTAGCCGAACAGAAACTGTACTCGGACTCTTTGGGGGAGCCAGGCAGCGGCGCCGAAACTTACGTTGCCATGATGCGCCACAACACCTGCACGATTGTGGTAGCCCTGGGCGGATCCCCTGAATGCTCTTGAGAAGCTGAGTCGAGGCAGGAGGTCTGAGTTTTGTATGATAGGGGCTCAGACCCTTGTTCTCTCACCTCTTCCATGCCTGCTGTCATCCATCGCCCGGCCCGCACCCTCTACTGTGGCGAAGTCCGCCCGGCCCACATTGGCCAGACCGTCACCCTCTACGGCTGGATCGACCGCCGCCGCGACCACGGGGGGGTGATCTTTCTGGATTTGCGGGATCGCTCTGGCATTGTGCAACTGGTGGCGGATCCGCAGAAAACTCCGCAGTCATATCCACTGGCGGGGGAAGTGCGCAACGAATATGTGGTGCGGGTAACGGGAACTGTCCAGCAACGGCCCCCCGACTCCTTCAACCCTCGCCTGGCCACCGGCGAGGTCGAGATCTACGCCGAACAGTTGGAAGTGCTCAGTCCAGTCGGCAAGCAGCTCCCCTTCAGCGTCTCGGGAGAAGAAGCAGAGGAAGTGCGAGAAGAGATCCGCCTGCGCTATCGCTACCTGGATTTGCGGCGGGAGCGCATGTCCCGTAACCTGCAACTGCGCCACCGGGTCATCCAGGCCATCCGCCGTTTCCTAGAAGACGAGGAGGGCTTTGTCGAGGTGGAAACTCCCATTCTCACCCGCTCCACCCCAGAAGGGGCCAGAGACTACCTGGTGCCCAGCCGCGTCAACCCCGGCGAGTGGTTTGCCCTGCCGCAGTCGCCCCAGCTCTTTAAGCAGCTGCTGATGGTGGCTGGCGTGGATCGCTACTACCAGATCGCCCGCTGCTTTCGGGATGAGGATCTGCGGGCAGATCGGCAGCCGGAGTTCACCCAGTTGGACATGGAGATGAGCTTCATGGATCAAGAAGGGATCCTGGAGCTCAACGAGCGACTGATCTGCCATATCTTCAAAACTGTCAAAGGGATCCACCTGCCCCGTCCCTTCCCGCGCCTGACCTATGCCGAGGCCATGGCCCGCTACGGCTCCGACAAGCCTGACACCCGCTTTGGGATGGAGTTGGTGGATGTTTCGGAGGTGTTTCAGGGATCCCGATTCAAAGTCTTCGCCAAAGTGCTGGCTGAGGGCGGTTTGATCAAAATCCTGCCAGTGCCCGGCGGCGATGAAAAGATCTCCAACACCCGCATCAAACCAGGCGGGGATCTGTTCAAGCTGGTCACCCAGTATGGGGCGGGCGGCTTGGCCTTTATCCGGGTGCGGCCCGACAGCCTCGATACCATCGGCGCCCTGAAAGAGAGCTTGAGCCCCGAGCAGGAGAAGCGGTTGCTGGATCTCACCCAGGCCAAGCCAGGGGATCTGTTGCTGTTTGGGGCAGGGCCGGCGGCAGTGGTGAACGAGTCTTTGGGCCGGCTGCGGCTGCACCTGGGCCAGGAGCTGGGTTTGATCCCAGAGAACGCCTTGAATCTCCTCTGGATCACCGACTTTCCCATGTTTGAGTTCAACGCCGAAGAAAATCGCCTGGAAGCCCTGCACCACCCCTTTACCGCCCCCCACCCCGATGACTTGGCCGACCTGAAAACGGCGCGGGCCCAGGCTTATGACCTGGTGTGGAACGGCGTGGAAGTAGGAGGGGGATCCCTGCGGATTTACCAGCGGGAAATTCAGGAGCAGGTTTTTCAAGCGATTGGCCTCACCCCCGAACAGGCGCGGGACAAGTTTGGCTTTTTGTTGGAAGCCTTTGAGTATGGCACCCCGCCCCACGGCGGCATTGCCTACGGCCTGGATCGGCTGGTGATGTTGCTGGCCGGGGAAGATTCCATCCGGGATGTCATCGCCTTTCCCAAAACCCAGCAGGCGCGATGTTTGCTCACCGGCGCTCCTTCCAGCGTTGAGGCGAAGCAGCTCAAGGAACTGCACGTTGCTTCCACCTATCAGCCCGGTTGAGGGAGGTATCTTCCAACGACCACGGGTGCTCGATGATTTCGGCACGGGTAACAGGGCTGCGGAGATCCAGCAGACAATATTCCTTTTCAACCAAAAGGACTTTCATTGTGGAAGCCGGGCCTTTTTAACGGGAGTTCAGGAGTGCCTGGGATCCCTTCTCCCAGCCCCAGCTCCCACCTGTGGGAGGATAGAAAGGAATACACCCCTACTTTTTTTGCCATGCTACAGCTGACGGGAAAGAAAGCCTTGGTAACCGGCATTGCCAACGAGCGCTCCATTGCCTGGGGCATTGCTCAGCAACTGCACAAAGCGGGGGCCAGCCTAGGGGTTACCTATCTGCCGGACGAGCGGGATCGCTTCAAAACCAAAGTTCAGCAACTCACGGATCCCTTGCAGCCAGATTTTCTCCTCCCCTGCGACGTGCAAAGCGATCAGCAGATCAGCGATCTGTTTCAGGGGGTAACCGAAAAATGGGGTCAGGTCGATATTCTGGTTCACTGCCTGGCCTATGTCAAAAAAGAGGAGCTGAGCGGCAACTTCAGCGATATCTCGCGGGAGGGGTTTGCCCTGGCTATGGATGTGAGCACCTACTCCCTGATTGCCCTCTGCCGGGCTGCCAAGCCCCTACTGAGATCCGGCAGCAGTGTCCTCACCTTGACCTACTTGGGAGGAGTGCGAGTGGTGCCCAACTACAACATGGCTGCCGTCACCAAAGCGGGCCTGGAAACCTGTGTCCGCTACCTGGCTGCCGAGCTGGGCCCTGCCGGGATCCGGGTGAACGCCATTTCTGCCGGCCCAATCCGCACCTTGGCCTCATCGGCCATTTCCGATTTTCATGCCATGCTGCATGCTGTGGAGGAGAAAGCTCCCCTACGGCGCAATGTCACTCAAATAGAGGTGGGCAATGTGGCGGCTTTTCTGGCCAGCGACCTGGCCAGCGGCATTACCGGCCAGGTGATCTACGTGGATAGTGGGTATAGCATCCTGGGTTTTTAAGCGCTTTGGGATCCCTTGGGGATGGCTCCGGCATGAATCGCTTCTCACCCTTGCAGCGGTTGCTGCTCACCTGGATCTTGATCGTCATCAGCGGCTGGCTGGCCATACAGGTGGGTCGGCTGTTTGGGCATTTGCTCACCACCATCCTGACAGCGGCGGTGCTGGCCTTTTTGCTCAACTACCCGGTGCAGGTGCTGCGGCGCTATCGGGTCAGTCGGGGTTTGGCGGTCACCCTGGTTTTTGCTCTCTCGGTGGTGCTGCTGGTCTTGGTGGGGATCGCCGTGGTGCCGGTCTTGGCCAAGCAAGTGGTGCAGCTGGGGGCGCGGATCCCAGAGTGGGTGGACACCTTACAAAATTGGCTCGACCAGATTAGCCTTTGGGCCGCCGAGCGCAACATCAACCTTGGCCAGACGGAGCTGGTCAATACCCTTCTCAACCGCCTGCAGGCCAGCGCCGAGAAAATTGCCGGCCAATCCCTGGATCTCCTTCTGGGTACGTTCAACCAGGTGATCGACTTGGTGCTGGTGCTGGTGTTGGCCCTCTACATGCTGCTCTACGGGGGCCAGTTCTGGCAGGGGTTGCTCAGCCTCTTCCCCAAACCTTGGGGGCCGCGCATTGGCGAAGCCCTAGCCCTCAGCTTTCAGAACTTCCTCATCAGCCAGTTGGTGTTGGGGTTCATCATGGCCCTGATGCTGGTGCCGGTTTTTGGGTTTTTGCGGGTACCTTTCGGGCTCCTGTTTGGCCTGCTGATCGGCCTGCTGGAGGTCATCCCCCTGGTGGGGGGGGTGATTGGCATTGGGGCGGCGGCGGTGTTGCTGGCCTTTCAGGACATTTGGCTCAGCCTTAAAGTGGTGCTGGTTTCCCTGATCGTGCAGCAGGTGAAGGATCGGGTCATCGCCCCCCGCCTGATGGGAGAGCTGATCGGGCTAAATCCAGTGTGGATCTTGATTGCCCTGTTGGTGGGGGCGCAACTGGGGGGCATCCTGGGCGTGATCGTCGCCATTCCCCTCAGCAGTGTGGTGAAAAGCCTTTACGAGATCGCCCGCTCTGCCGACCTGGCCGCCGAAGATGGGTTGGGTTCCGGTGTAAAAGGATCCCCGCAAGGGCTCCGTCCGAGTAGCGCCAACGGCGAACCCCGCCGGGATCCTACCCTGCCCAAGCCGGAGACCCAGCAGATCTAGCTGCTCCAAAAGGGAAGAGGCTCTGCCCATGCGATTCAGGCGATCGCGTTAACCGGCAGGCAAACAGAGGCTCAATCCTGGTAAGCCCAGTTGCTGGGCTATCGATGGCCACCCTTGTCCTCAGGGAGAGGGGCTGGGGGTGAGGGCCTCATCCTAGCGAATCTTGCCCTCGATAAAAGGCACCTCCAGCACTTTTTCGTGGTGGATAGGGCCGTGGCCGAAGTAGCCTCCCTCCCCAAACAGTTCGCCGTGATCGGCTGTAACCGTGATGTAGGTGTTTTTGGGAACCAGGTCGAACAGCTGTTCAAAGATCCCATCCAGGTAGCGCACCGCCTGGATCTGTCGCTGCCGTAGCTCTTCCAACTGGGCCGAATCGAAAAAGGGGATCCCGTCCTCTTCTCCTTCATCCAGCCGCTTCAACACCCCATTCACCCCCGAGATGCGGGGCCACAAGCTGGGATCCTCATCGGGCAGCGCGTAGGGATAGTGAGTTTCGCCCACGTTTAACAGGTAAAAGCTGGGGCGATCCGGCTCGAAGCGCAACTGTTCCACCATGGCCGCCATATCGTTGTGCTGGGGCATGAGGCGGTAGGAATCGAAATCCCGATTCAGCAGCGTGCTGGGGTTGAGCACCGGCAAAGAGACCATGGCGTGGGTGGTGTAGCCCAGTTGATGCTTCAGCAGCGTCGGCAAATAGAGATGAGGCAGCAGATGCTTGAACTCAATGGGTTGCCGGGTGCCGAGCCGCTCGTTGTAGCGCAGATAATCTTGCTTGTAGTGCTCGGACGCAAAAACGTGGATGGGGCTGGTGTGGGGCAGCAGGCCCATGAGCAGGTTGTAATGGGCAGGGGCCGTCCAGGAAGCGTAGCTCCAGCGCTTTTCCAGAGGGCCCAACTTCAGCAAGTGCTTGGGGTTGGCCGCCAGCAGGCTGTCGAAGCGGCAACTGTCTAGGACGATGAGCAGATAGTTGTTCTGTCCCCGCGGTTCAGGGCGGGGGTCGGGCTCAGACGCAGGAGCGGCAGACGATTTCCACCAGTTTAGGAATCCCATCCTTCCTCCTCCTCGTCGGCGTAGGGCCGCTGGACAATCCGCCAGTTGGGAGCTGCTGCCGCATCGTCGTCCTCAGGAGCGGGATCGCGAATGCGTTCCGGCGGGATATTGGAATAGGAATAGCGGCCTGCTTGGGGATCCGGCTCGTACTCCGGCAGATCTTGGGGCAAATAGTGGTCGGGGGGAATCAGCTGGGCTTCCAAAAAGCGAACTCGGTCGCTCAACTGAGTTAACTTACGGATTGCCTGTCGCTGGAACACCCGGTCGTGCAATCGCCAGGAGCCTACATACAAAAATCCCAGCCCCATCCCTGCCCCATAAGAGGCCAATAGCACCAACGATAGAGGAAGCGGGGATCCCGATTGCCCACCCACCACAACTCTTGCCGGGGATCCCCAGTTTTGGATGAGGAGAACGAGCAGGCTCAAGATCCACAAGCCCAGGAGTATGGAGCGGATGTTTCTAAGCACGTCAGCAGGACGGACTCCTTGCATGGCCTCAACCCTATCCCTTACTAGGCTACCATTCTCTCCCTTCTCCACCGGCCCGGCAGCCAAGATGCTGGAAGGCCAGGTGGATTTGCCCGTTGTTGTTCTCAATAGCCATTGGCCCTCTCCCTAAGGCGCGCTTCAGGGAGACCCCGGGGCGGAAAAAGTCGTTTCTAGCCGCCTGTATCTGTCCTCCAGGAGAAGGACTTGGACTGTTGAAGCTCGCTGCAGGAGCAGGTTTGCGGGTATGGGCGGTACAAGATTCGAACTTGTGACCCCTTCCGTGTGAAGGAAGTGCGCTACCACTGTGCTAACCGCCCGCAGATACCACTCTAGCAGCTATCGACTAGAGCAGGATCTCTATATTACCACGTCAGCGATTGAGCCAGAGGATTCGGATCGGCATGGGAGATGGCTAGAGATAGCCGGGATCCGGCCTGAGGGCTACAGTAAGGGTCAGGGAGCTGTGGGGTGCTATGGCCTACTCACCGACCGAAGAGGCAATTGCTCTGCTCATTGATTTGGCAGAACGAGGCGAGATCGATCCCTGGGATGTGCAGGTCATCGAGGTTATCGATCGCTTTCTGGCCCGTATGGCTCCCACCAGCAGCAGCCATGACCTGTCTGAGTCGGGACAAGCCCTGCTCCACGCTGCCATGTTGGTCTATCTTAAGGCGATGGCTTTGGCAGAACCAGAAGCAGAAGAAAGTGAGCCCAGCCCGGTGGAGGTAGAAGTGGATCCCTGGCCAAGCTGGTCTTTGGCGCACTTGGATCGCGTGTTGCAACCCAGGGCAGCGCCACGTCTCCAACGTACCCGGCCTGTCACCCTCAAAGAACTCATCGCCCACCTGCAAGAGCTGGAAACCTTGCTGGAACACCAGCCCGAAGCTGCCCCAAAGCCGCTGACCCAACGGATTTCTCGCCAGCAAGCGCTGTCGGCCATCACTCAGCTAGCCCACCCGGAAAACCTTTTGGAAACCACCGCCGAGCTGGAATCTCTGCTGGCTCAGCTTTGGCAGCAGGGTCTGACCCAGATCAGCTTTGTCGATCTCCAGCAACACTTTTGCCAAAAAAGCTATCAAAACGGCAGCAGCGGGACCATTCACCCCATTCAAGTCTTCTGGTCATTGCTGCTAATGGCTGCCCGCTCTCAGGTGGAGCTGTGCCAAGAGGAGTTCTACGGCCCACTGACCATCCGACCCTGCACAACTGAGGGCCTGGCAAAGTAGATCCCGTCCTTGGGATCCCCTTCATCTGCCAAGGTGAACTCTAGAGAACTTTTCTGGCCGTGGCCGGGCCATCCACCTCTAGGCTTCTGAGCTGGCGTCTGAACCTGAGGATGTCAAGCGCTCTTCTGCGCCGCTCTGGCAAACGGAGAACTCAATCCGTGCCTTCAGCATCGTGCCGGGCACGATCCGCCCGTTTGAGATCTTCCCCACTCGAGCGCACCGGCAGCTCGGCAGGAGCCTCCCGATCCAGGTAGTAATCCTCCACGGGGCGCTCGCTGCTGGGATGATCCTCTCCTTCGGTAGGCAACAGTGGCGGATGCAGCAATTCAGCCGGAGGGCAGTCTTCTGAGGTGAGCAAATCTGACGTGCTGAGCATCCCCTTGGGAATGGTGGAAAGGCGCTGAGCAACAGCTCCAATGCTTTCCAGGCGAATCATCTCCTCCCAGGAGCAGATCTCCTCCTCGTCTTCTGTCTCGTAGCGAACCAGGATGGTGTCCCCTTCGATATCGAGGATCTTGGCTCGTTCCAGCCAGCGTCCCTGATCGCGCAGATAGATCCACACATCCTTGCCTTCGCGGCTGAGTTGATAGATCCTACGATGAAGCACGGTCCCCTCCTGAAGTGAAAGATCCGGGTGAGTTGTGGGGGCTACCCAGCTCATCCCTCCATCTTAGCGGCTGGATACCGAGGCTGTATGCCTTTCCCAAAGCCAGACAGAGTCTTTAGGTCGGGTCGGTTTCGGCCAGAGAAACCCCTTCCATCGCCAAGGCTGTCTCCGCCTCTTCTGCCCGCACATCCCGCAAAAAGGATTCCAGAGAGGCATGGGCTTCCGCCTCCAGTTCTGCTCCGCCAAGGGTCATGCTCTCTTCCGGCAGCCAGCCCAAAAACGGCAGGGGCAAGAGGGTGGAAAGGTTGGTCAGGATCAGCAGCAGCCCCAGCCGGCTGAAATCGGTCTCCGTTACCCCCAGCCCATGCATCAGCAGGGATCCCAGCTCTTGGGAGAGAAACCCCGCCAAATTAAAGGCCGACATCAGCAGGGCAAAGAGGGTGGCCTCGATCCCAGGGGGGCAGAGGCGGGCGGCCAAGACCAACACCGGCATAAAGGCAATCTGTCCTGCCACCGTCAGCACCAGGCTGTCCCCCAAGCTAAACCAATGATCGTCGATACCCCAATCCCGGTTGAGGTGATAGACCAAGATGAGGCTGGTCAGGCCCAACCCTGCCGAGATCACGGTCATCCAGCCGAACAGGGGCCGCAGTGGGATCCGCCGCAGATACACCTGGAAGATCCCTACCCCCAGCAAACTGGCGATGCTGGTAACCAAGCGCACCTGACCCAAAAATTCCGGCCCAAAGCCGAGATCGTTGGTGACAAAGTAAAAAAGAGCCGCATCGGCGCTGGGAGTGGCCTGCCAAACAAACACAAACAGCACCGGCAGCAAAATGCTGGGTTGCCGCAGCGCCCGCCACACCTGCCCCACCTGTTGTTGCAAGGGATCCCAGCCCTGGGACAACGCCACCGGTTGATCGGCAATAACCCAAGCTGCCAGAGCGATGAACAACGGCAAAAAGGCTGTCAGGCCAAACACCACCTGCGGCGGATAATGGGCTAAGAGCGCTCCTCCCAAATAGGCGGTGAGCAGGGATCCCAAGGCCGTTGCCCCCCAAGTCAAAGATTGCAGCGTGCCCGTCCCCGCCCAGTCACTGCCGTGTACCCGCTCCACCACCAGCGAATCTACGATTACATCCCCTACCGCCACCGCCAGGGATCCCAAAACCATCCACAGGGTGGCCAGACCAGCCGTCGGTGCCCACAGGGCCATCCCCAGCCAAGCCCCACACCCCAGAAGCCCTGACAACAAGAGGTAGGGACGACGCCGATAGCCCGCCACTGGTACGGTATCCGACAGCAGGCCGTAGAGGGGCTTGAGGATCCAGGGGCTCATGGCAACGCCCATCAACGCCGCCACCTGAGACGGGCTGAGGCCCAAGCTATCCTTCAGGTAAAAGCTGGTGGCCAGCCGTGCCAGCCCCACCGCCCCCTGCACAAAGTACACCAAGAGGATTCCGAACAATTCCGGCGTCCAGTGGATATCCCGCAGCGGGGTCAGGGTGGATTGGTGCAGCCGTTGCAGCAGAGGATGAATCATGAGCCGTCGCAGTGTAGCGAGATGTTAGTTGGTGCGGTGTTGCCTTGGCAACAGCAAAACCATAAGAATCTTAACAGTCTCTTCACCTTAACCTGTCCAACTGGCTTCCGGCTCCGACCTCCTTGGACGGGTTGCGCTTCCCAGCGCTCTTTCTGCTCAACCCAGCCGAGCTACAAAATCTACAAAATAATGAGGTCGAAATGAGGTCGAAAGCTGATCCCCGGGTGCTATGCCATCCAGCCAAGGGCGGGGATCCCAAGAAGTCCAGCATGCTTTCGTCCCATGTTGACCGGCCCAACCCCACCTCGGCGGCACCTGAACCCGCAACTGCAGCAGCAGGCAGGGCAGTAGAGACGGGAGGTTTTGTAGATATTGCCAAAGGGGACTTCGGCAGAATCACTCGGCTGTGCTACCACCTAGACGATCTGCAGTCCAGGCTGAGTAAAGCACCGAGACCCAAGCGTAGGCGAATGCGGCAAGCGGCGTTTCGTCTGCGGGAGAGAATCAGGAACTTGGTGGACGAGTGCCATCGCAAGGTAGCGGCGTTCCTAACGGATAACTACCGATTGATATTCCTCCCCACTTTTGAGTCAGCCAAGATGGTTGCCAAGGCAGGGAGGAAGTTTGGTAGCAAGACGGCGAGGGCGATGCTCACCTGGGCGCACTATCGGTTCAAGCAGTTCCTGAAATTTCAAGCCAAAAAGAAAAACGTGGTTGTCGTGGAAGTATCGGAAGCGTACACCAGCAAAACCTGTACCAAGTGCGGGCACATCCACACTAAGTTGGGTGGCGCAAAGGTGTTCACATGCCCCAAGTGCAGCCATAGGCTACCACGAGATTGGCAAGGCGCTCTGGGTGTTATGCTCAGGGCTTTGCGGGATACCGCCTTTCTGTTCGGACTCCGTCCCGCTAACGCGGTCGCGTTAGCGTCGCGTAGCGACAACGGAAACGGACAGAATGCTATCGCTTCACCGTTGAGCAGTAATGCTCAGCAGTGTTCAGCGTAAATGTATCAGACAAAGGCATTCCGAAGCTATGATGAACAGGGATGGCTCTGAGTTTCTACCTACATCTTTAACTGGGTCTGTTTTCAGGCTGTGCTGACTGCTTCTTCTGCCGGTTCTGCGGCTGAGGCCATTGCTCCTTTTGCTCCCCAAGTCTGGAGCTGGCGCGGACATGCCATTCGCTATGTGGTGCAGGGATCCGGATCCCCGCTGGTCTTGGTGCATGGATTTGGGGCTTCCATCGGCCATTGGCGGCACAACATCCCCGTGCTGGCTGCGGCAGGATACCGGGTCTATGCCCTGGATTTGCTGGGGTTTGGCGGCTCGGCCAAGCCTGCTCTCCCCTACACCTTGGATCTCTGGGCGGAGTTGCTGGTGGATTTTTGGCAGCAGCACATTCAGCAGCCTGCTGTGTTTATCGGCAATTCCATTGGTGCCTTGCTCAGCTTGATCATGGCCGCCCGGCATCCCCAGTTAACGGCAGGAGCAGTGTTGCTCAACTGCGCCGGGGGGTTGAACCATCGCTCCCATGAGCTCAACCCGATGTTTCGCCTTTTCATGGGTGTTTTCACCGCTCTGGCGGCTTCTCCGGTGACGGGGCCGTTTTTGTTCGATCGGGTGCGGCAGCGGCAGCGTATCCGCGCAACTCTCAAGCAGGTGTACCGTAACCCCGCCGCCATTACCGATGAGCTGGTGGAGATTCTCTATGCCCCTTCCTGTGATGTGGGCGCTCAGCAGGTGTTTGCCTCGATTCTTACTGCTCCCCCTGGCCCAACTCCTGAAGCCCTATTGCCTCAGGTGCGCTGCCCGCTGTTGGTGCTCTGGGGAGAGGGGGATCCCTGGACGCCCATTCAACGGGGTCGCGGCTTTCAAAACCACGTGAAAGGGATCGACTACCAGTTCTTGCCCATTCCCAATACAGGCCATTGCCCCCACGACGAGCGCCCAGAGGTGGTCAACCCTCTGATTTTGAGCTGGCTGCCCAGAGCCTTTGCGGCAGTCTAGCCTTTTTTAGAGGTTCCTTTGCCGGAGAGGCCCAACCAACCTCGGATTTTGGCCATCCAGACTTGAAGGGGTGAAGGCTGGGGACGGATCGCCACCTGGATCGGCTCGTCCTGAAAGTCCTTGTCCTTGAGGCGAAACCCAAACTCCAGCTCGTCTTTCACTTTGCCGAGACGGGGAAACAGCCTGACGGCTGCTTTTTTGAGTTCTTCCTCGTTTTGGAAAATGGCCTGGTGAATGGCGCTGGAACGTCCCACTGCCAGGGATCCCACCGGCAGCCAAGGGTTGGGCTGGCCAGGCGCGGGCTGGCGACGGCGGGCAAAGATGTTGAACTCCGGCATCCCCTTGGCTTTCAGCTCGTCGTACCGTTGGGCGGCTTCCTTACGCTTGGCAGTGTTGGAGCTGGCCGGTTTTTTCTCAGGCTTGGATTTGCGGAAACCCTTAGACTGACTCATACTTGGGCTGACGAGAGGGGGGATTTTTTGCAGCTTAGCGCAGATCGGATCCCCTTCTCTGCCGGGGATCCCTTGTCCTCATTGTCCGTAGCCGGCGTGCTATACTTGTTGAGCTTCAGCGGGCGGTTAAAGGGGCCTGTCAGTCGGGATGTAGCGCAGCTTGGTAGCGCACTTCGTTCGGGACGAAGGGGTCGCAGGTTCGAATCCTGTCATCCCGATGGCTTTAAAGTTCACTGGGCTCTCAACTTAATCTTGGGGGTTTAATTTTGGGGGTGTAGGTGACGCAGCCAGGCATTGACGTTGACCCGAATTCGCTGCCCAACCTGTAAGAGGCGGTGCAGGTTTTCGGCAGAAATGTCTCGGCAGTCTTCTTGGGGCCAAGCTGGGCAACGCGGGCCAATTTGACGCTCCAGCGCTGTCAGATAGAGCTCTTGCAGGCGATCCAAGTTGATGGGCAGGCGCAGGTCTGCAGCCAATTGCAGCCATTCTTCCAGGTTGTAGAGCTGTTCGCCGAAGGTCTCCGGCTCAAAAGCGTGGGCAAGGTGCCACATCCCCCGCTGTAGGAGCCGATCCAGAACCCGGGCTGCCTCTTCCCGCCGCAACTGACACCCCAACTGCTCGGCCTCGCGCACAATTGCCCGCAATTCCAGCAGGTGATCCCGCTTGCCCTCTTCCATTTCCATCGCCCGCAAACTGGTCAACAGGCGTTGGTTGAGGGTGATCTGAGCGGCAGCCAACAACTCTTCCGGGATCGGCAGGCCGTCGGCCCGAAAGGCCATCAAGACCCCGTAATTGTCCAGGTAGGTTTGGCGGTAGAGCTGGGCCAGGCGGTCTAGGGTATCTTGAGTGAGCCAGCGCATCATCTGCTGCCGATCTTCGTCGTCGAGGGCGTTCAAGTCGAAGGTTTCCGGCCCAAATAGGTCTTGCAGGGTCAGGATCATCTGTATCCGACTGTGGGATCCGGCCAGCAGCCGCGCTTTTATCTGCTCGTAGATGCGCCGCCCAGCAAACGGCTTGACGCCACATTGAAAGTCCCAGCCGCCGAGGTGGAGCACGGCGTAGATTAGATCGTGCTCTTCGCGGGTGGTGGGAAAAGTGAGCTTCACCCGCCCGATAGCCAGTGTCGACCCGCCTATCGTCAGGCGCTCTTGATCCACTTGATCCAGCACATATCCTTGGGAACGGGGGATCCCGTTAAACAGGGAAAACATGGCGTGCTGAGCCACCAGCCGTTGCGGGCTGATCAAGCTGGGGCGCACCAAGGCGCAATAGACCCCCTTGCCGTCTCTGTAGAGGTCGAGGTTGCTGGGGGCCTTGCTCAGGCGCTGCAAAAACTCCTCTTCTAGGTTGACATCCGCCACTGCTGCTGCCAACTGGATAGCCCGTGCCGCGTAACGCAGGATCTGCACCCCTTCAGGACGGGATAGCTCCTCGAAAAACCAGCCACAACTGGTGAACATCAACTGGCTGTAGCGCTGCATCTCCAACAGGCGCAGCACTTGCACCCGATCTTCGGCGGTGAGGCGGTGGCTTTGGTGCTCCTGCAAAAAGGCATCACAGCGCTCCCGATCCAAAATCACCTCGATGTAACGATCCCGCGCCAGCCAGGGATCCCGCAGGTAGGCTCTGGCTTCTGTCTCGTAGATCTCGGCCAGCTGATCCCGCAGCCAGTTGAGGGCCTCCCGCAGCGGTTGCCGCCAGCGTTGGTGCCATCCCCCCACCGCTCCGCAGCCACAGTCTCGCGACCACCGTCCTACCCCGTGGGCGCAGCTCCAGGCGGTGACCGGTTTCAGTTGCACCTCCCAAGTGGGGGGATGTTGGCTGAGAAAATGGCTGTAGTTGCCCACCTGCCAGCCCCGGCGGGGAAATTCCTCGCAAAAGGCATAGGCCAGTGTGCGTTCTACACCCCGCTTGTGGTGGCCAAAAGTCTCGCCATCGGTGGCACAGTTGACCAGATAGGCTTCCCCCTCTTTGTCCGAGCGCAGAGCGGAACGGATCCGCTCCGCCAGCGAATAAGTACTGTAAACGATATCCCCAAAGCCCAAGTCACGGGAAATGGGGCCATCGAAAAAGAAAATATCCAAGTACCCCTCCCGGTCGGGGGTAAAGCAGCGGTAGGGCCGGCGGGGATCGATCTGGCCTTGGCTGACATCGATCCACTCGGTTTGTCCCAAGGGGCGAATGCGCTGCGCTTGGCTGGGGGCCAAAATGACGAAGCGGATCCCACACTCAACCAAGGCTGTGACCGTTGCTGCATCGATAGCGGTTTCGGCCAGCCACATGCCCTGGGGATGGCGCCCGAAGCGGTGTTGGAAATCGGCAATTCCCCAGCGGATCTGGGTGTACTTGTCTCGCTCGTTGGCCAGGGGCAGGATGACGTGGTTGTACACTTGGGCAATGGCATTGCCATGACCCTCAAGCCGCTCGGCGCTGAGACGGTCGCCGGCCAAAATGCGTTGGTAAACTTCAATGTCATGCTCCTCTAACCAAGAGAGGAGAGTGGGGCCGAAGTTAAAACTCAGGAATTCATAGTTGTTGACAATACGCACCACCCTTCCCTGGTCATCCAGAACGCGGGCAAAGGCGTTGGGGCGGTAACATTCCGCCAAAATGCGTTCGTTCCAGTCGTGAAAGGGGCTGGCGCTCGGCTGTCGCTGAATGCGGTTGAGGCAGGGATCCTCCCGAGGCGGCTGATAAAAATGGCCGTGCAACACCACGTAGGGAGCAGTTGCCTTTGGCCGTGCCGGGGAAAGATCGGCAGCACCTACTGGACAAGGAGCCGTTTGCGTCGGCGGGTCGGAGACCGAATCGCTGGGCTCTGACTGTGCCGCTGGCCTATCGGAATTTTTGGAGCCACTCGGCAGCATAGGATCGTACTCCTTTTAGAGGCCCCCAACTGGGTTACAGGGGAACGCACTGTTAACTTAAGTTCATATCCATACGTTACAGCGATCCCCGATCTGCAACGGTGAATGTAAAAGATTCAGTTGGAAATTTGACAGGGAACAAACATCGGTCAGTAATCTTTGCGTTTTCCTCACAACAGAAGGGATCCAGCCGGGATCCCTTCCTGAACGGGTCTCAGTTGAAGTTTCACATCCACCAACCGGCTCTGGGCCTGGGATCCCATCCCCAGCAGGGTCGTCAGTGCCAGCGCCATGCCCAATACCAACGACATCAAAGGGATCCCGCGCTTACGCTTGAAGAGGCGGGGCAGGTGAGATAGGGCGTGAACAGTACGGCGGCCTAGATCCATAGTGCAACCCTTGCTTCTTAAGAACGGTGTGCCAAGACTGTAGAGGATCTGCCTCTGGGCAGAATGTTCACCACGCTCACAATGCCTGGAGGGAGATCAAATCTGCGGGGCCAACTTTCCGTCGGCTTTGGAATGACCCCTTCGAGGTCAGGCCCCCATTGGAATCACCGTGCATCCCCAGCTCGCCAACTCAAATTCCCGCCCAGTGCCACCAGGCCCAGCCCAGCCCCACTAGCAGCGCCGTTACCCCGTAGAAGAATCCCACCACCTGCACCTCTGACCAGCCCCCCAGCTCCAGATGGTGGTGCAAGGGCGACATGCGCAGCAGCCGTTGGCCTGTGCCGGTTTTGCGTTTGGTGTATTTGAAATAGCCCACCTGCAGCATCACCGACAGCGCCTCTGCCACCAGCACTCCCCCCATCAGGGCCAAGGCCCAGAGCTGATCCCCCAGCAGCGCCAACCCGGCCAGAGCGCCCCCCAACCCCAGGGATCCGGTATCACCCATGAACAGCCGCGCCCGGTGGTGGTTGTGAACCAGAAACCCCAAGCAAGCACCGCTCAAGGCGAAGGCCAACACCGATAGCTCCGGATCCCTGTGAAGGAGCCCCAGCCCAATCAGCAGGATGGCCACCACCCCTGCCGCCAAGCCGTCCATACCATCGGTGAGGTTTACGGCATTATTGGTGCCCACCAACACAAACAGGGCCAAGGGCCAGAACAGCCAGCCCAGAGAGAGGGTGCCTATCCCCGGCAAGGTCAGACTGGTCGGGATCCCCTGCCAGGCCAGGTAGACACAAAACCCAAGGGCAACTCCCACCTGGAGCAACAGCTTGTGTTGGGGAGACAACCCCTTGTTGGATTGCTGTCGGATCACCAGCCAATCGTCCAGCCAGCCGACAAAGCTGTAGGCCAGCGTGAGCAGCGCGACGGCCAGCCAATGGGGATCCCAGCCGCTCCAGATCCCCGCCACCAGCAGCCCCACGGGCAAAAAGCTGATCCCGCCCATGGTGGGTGTGCCTGCTTTTTTCTGGTGGGATTGGGGCCCCTCCTGGCGGATCACTTGCCCCGCCTTCCAGCGCCGCAATCCGGGGATGAGCAGGGATCCCAGCAGGGCCGAACCCAACACGCTCAATCCAAAAGGAACAAACACCTGGGGGCGGATCCCGATCACAAGGGTCGAGAGGGCCAAACCCAGCCCCAGCGAGAGCGCCATCCCTCCCCACTCCGTCTCTTCCACCTCCAGATCGGGAAGTGTATCCGCATCCACCCTTTCTGAACCCCTCACACCCTCAACCTCTAGACTTCAGAAAACTCCGGCAGGCAGAGCCCAAGAAAACTCTATCCTGCCAGAGCTCAGAGGCGAAAGCTATGGTGATTTCAGGTTATGGTGAGATGCCTAGGCTACGGAGAAAAGCCCCATAGCTCTATGCATTATTGCTCCGCAACGCTGACGCGACGACGCGACTGCGGGACGACGCGATGACGGAACCAACGTTTTCGGTGGGGGTGCGGTGTCCCAGTTTGAATTGAAATGGCCATAGTTGGTGGGGATCCCTTCAGTAGGGCCACTTCCAGTTGCGCACCTCCGGCAGATCTTCTCCATGCTCGCGGATGTAGTGTTTGTGCTCCACCAGCTTGTCTTGGATGATCTGCTTGATGTGGGCCCGCTCGTACTTGAAGCGCTCCACCCGATCCAACACATCATCGGCCAAGCTGAAGCGATCCACCTCGTTGAGGACACACATGTCGAAGGGGGTGGTGGTGGTGCCCTCCTCCTTGTAGCCGCGCACGTGCAAGTTGTGGTGGTTGGGGCGACGGTAGGTGAGGCGGTGAATCAGCCAGGGATAGCCGTGGAAGGCAAACACGATGGGCTTGTCCGGCGTGAAGATGCTGGCGTAATCCACATCGCTGATGCCGTGGGGGTGTTCGCTGGGCGGCTGCAGCTTCATCAAGTTCACCACATTCACCACCCGGATCTTGATGTCCGGCAGGTGCTGCCGTAGGAAGTCCACCGCCGCCAGGGTTTCCATCGTCGGCACATCGCCGCAGCAGGCCATCACCACATCCGGCTCTGAACCCTGATCGTTGCTGGCCCATTCCCAGATGCCCAAGCCCTGGGTGCAGTGCTTGATGGCCGCATCCATATCCAGGTACTGCAGGGCCGGCTGTTTGCCTGCCACGATCACGTTCACGTAGTGGCGACTGCGCAGACAGTGGTCGGCCACCGAGAGCAAAGTATTGGTATCCGGGGGCAGGTAGACGCGGATGATTTCGGCCTTTTTGTTGACCACGTGATCCAAAAAGCCGGGATCCTGGTGGCTGAAGCCGTTGTGATCCTGCCGCCACACATGGGAAGTCAGCAGGTAGTTGAGGGAAGGGATGGGCCGCCGCCAAGGAATGTGCCGGGTGGTTTTCAGCCACTTGGCGTGTTGGTTGAACATCGAGTCCACCAGGTGGATGAAGGCTTCGTAACAGGAAAAGAACCCGTGTCGCCCGGTCAACAGGTAGCCTTCTAGCCAGCCCTGACAGACGTGCTCGCTGAGGATCTCCATCACCCGTCCATCTGGGGAGAGGTGCTCGTCGCAATCGTAGATGGGAGCTACCCAGGTGCGGTCGCTGGCCTCAAACACAGCATCCAAGCGGTTGGAAGCGGTTTCATCGGGGCCAAAGAGGCGGAAGTTGTGGGGGTTGAGCTTCATCACATCCCGCAGAAATTGCCCCAGAACTCGGGTGGCTTCGGCTTCGGTGGTGCCGGGGCGGGGGACAGGCACGGCGTAGCGACGGAAATCCGGCATTTTCAGCTCCCGCGTCAGCAGGCCGCCGTTGGCGTGGGGCAAAGCGCCCATGCGTTTTTCCCCTTTGGGAGCCAGCTCTTGCAGCTCCGGCAGCAGACGGCCATTTTCATCGAAGAGTTCTTCCGGCTTGTAGCTGCGCATCCAGTCCTCCAGAGCCTTGAGGTGCTCCGGTTTTTTGGCCAGATCCGCCAGGGGCACTTGGTGGGAGCGCCAGAAATCTTCCACCTTTTTGCCGTCCACCTCTTTGGGGCCGGTCCAGCCTTTGGGGGTGCGCAGGATGATCATCGGCCATTGGGGACGAGTGGGATCCCCTTTGCTGCGGGCATGCTGCTGGATTTCTTGGATCTCGTGGATCACCGTGTCCAAAGTGGCGGCCATCAACTGGTGCATCTCTGCCGGCTCGCAGCCTTCCACAAAGTAGGGTTTGTAGCCGTAGCCCACAAACAGATTTTGCAGCTCGTCACGGCTGAGGCGGGCCAAAACGGTGGGATTGGCGATCTTGTAGCCGTTCAGGTGCAGAATCGGCAGCACTGCTCCGTCGTGGATGGGGTTGAGGAACTTGTTGGAATGCCAGGAAGCGGCCAAGGGGCCGGTTTCCGCTTCTCCATCCCCCACCACACAGGCCACCAGCAGATCGGGGTTATCAAAGGCAGCCCCAAAGGCGTGGGCCAGGGCATAGCCCAGTTCTCCCCCCTCGTGGATGGAGCCAGGGGTTTCCGGAGCCACGTGGCTGGGCACGCCGCCGGGGAAGGAGAATTGCTTGAAGAGCTTGCGCATGCCTTCGGCGTCTTGGCCGATGTTGGGATACACCTCGCTGTAGGTGCCTTCCAAGTAGGTGTTGGCCACCAGAGCAGGGCCACCGTGGCCGGGGCCGGTGATGTAGAGGATGTTGAGGTTTTCCCGTTTGATGATGCGGTTGAGATGCACGTAGATGAAGTTCAACCCGGGTGTGGTGCCCCAGTGCCCCAGCAGGCGTGGCTTCACATGTTCCAGTTTTAGGGGTTCTCGCAGCAGCGGGTTGTCCATCAAATAGATTTGCCCGACCGACAGATAGTTGGCGGCCCGCCAGTAGGCATCCATTTTGCGAAGCTCGTCGGCGGTGAGCGGTTTTGTCGAGAGCTGTTCTGCCAGAACCATAGCTGTACCCCATAGGTATCTCTACTCCTATGGTGATCCGGGTTTGCCCAATTGCCGGGGGATCTTGGGATTCCTTTGGATTTGGCTCATTGGGTGAGCGGTAGGCACCTGTTACCACCACCAGGGCTTGATCGGGGTGCCGTCGGGAAAGATCAGGCCGGCAATCCGGGATCCGCTGTGCTTTAACCCTTCGATCTGAGCTCCTTCCAGGTTGGCTTGGGTTAGGTTGGCCCCGCTGACATCGGCCCGCCGCAGGTTAGCCCCCTGAAACTGGGCCTGACGCAGCTCGGCGCCGCTGAGATTGGCCCCTTCCAGGTCGGCATTTTGCAAGTTGGCCCCCCGCAAGTCCGCCCGCTGTAGGTTGGCTCCCCCCAAGTCCGCTCCCTCCAGGTTGGATCCGCGCAGATCGGCCCGGTTCAGATCCGCTCCCCTCAGCCGGATCTGACAGAGCACCAGTTCTCGCAGATCGGCTTTGCTCAGGTCTTGGCCGGAGAAATCTTGCCCCTGTCCCCCCCAGTTTTGCAACTGCCAAATGTGGCGCACCCGTTCTTCCAGGTGGGTCTCTTCCGAAAGCTGGGATCCCCGCAGGCTGGTGCCGCTGACCTTGGCCCCTCTGAGGTCGGATCCCCGCAGATCGGCTCCTTCGAGGACGGCGCCGCTTAGCTTGGCCTCTTGCAAATTGGCCTGGCGCAGATCCGCCCGGCGCAGGTGGGCGCCGTTGAAGTTGCAAAGGCGCAGGTTGGCCTTTCTCAAATTGGCTTCGTAGAGGTTAACGCCCCCTAGCCGCGCCTCTTGCAGATCCACTCCCTCCAGGTCGGCGTAGGCAAAGTTCCGCTCCCCACGCCGATAGGCCACGATCACCCCTTGCGCTCCCCCCACCGGGCGAAAGGGGCTGTAGGTGCAACAGGCCTGTTCTGCCTCCGGCTGGCCTAGCTGAGACAACAGCCGCCAAGCTTCCAGCCGCACCGCCCAAGAGCTGTTGCCAGCGAGGGCTGCAATGAGTTCGGCCAGGCCCGCCGACCCGTACTGCAGCAACTGGGATAGCGTGGCTAAGCGCACGGCTTCATCGCTATGGGCGAGTCGTCGCCGCGCCCCCTCGAGACCTCCCAGCACTAAGGCATGGGCCGGGGCGCTCCCGGTTGCCGCTTGCCCCCCCAACACCAGATCCCAAGGTTGGGGCCGGGATCCCTGGTCAGTCCTGACAGCCGGCTGAGGCTTACCTACCATGGGCGGATGCCGATGGGCCTAGCTATACCCAACGCCCCACCACCACGCGGATGGTGCCATCCTCCAGCACTTCTTCGGCCTCGATGGCATAGCCCTGCTCACGGGCTGAGCGCAGCAAACTTTTGTGGGCATAGCGCTGCAAGATCGGCTCCAGAAAGGTCTTGGGATCGATGCCCGCCCCCCACAGATCGGCCACCAGCTCGTAGTGATCCCCGTTGCGGCGAAACCCGATGTCGAAGCCATTCTTTTGCCGGATCACCAAGTCGGCACGGGTGCGGTTCCAGAGATAGCCCCGCAGGCTGGTATCCCGCTGCACGGCGTAGCCCAATTCCTTCAGGGTCTCTTCCAGGAGATCGGCGTCTTTGATTTGCACTTGCAGGGTGGTGAAGTGAGACATGGCAGATCCAATCCTTTGACGGATGGAGATTGGGATCCTCACTATAAATCCCCCTTGCAGTTATGGAAGAAATTTGACATAACCCCCTGCCTAAAGGCGGGAGATTCTGGTTCCTGGTTCTGCGGCAGCACTTACCGCCTTGGGTTGCCCCTCCAAAGCAGCGGTGCTCATCGCGGCAGCGGGCCGTAGGCCTTTCTCCCCAGGCGTTCCCCCAAGCGCTCCGCGCCGCTGATGCGAATGCGGGGCGGTTCCCTCTCGCGCCAGCGGGACAGAGTCCTTATGCCCCTAGGCACCGTTGCAAACAACAACCACAAAACCTATCGAGGCTGTATCCGGTCGTGAGACTGTTGGGCTTTTAAAGCGGCTGACTACCCTGCTGTCGCAGGCAGCGTAGCACAAAGCCGCCCTAGTCGCGTCAGCGGGCCGTAGGCCTTAGGGCGGGGCTTTAAACCCAGTTTTTTGGTCAACCATCCCGCAGCGGGTCGCGCGAGCGGAACGGAGTTCCCATTTTTTCCCTTAAGAGTGCAGCACACCTGGGCCTGGATGGCGGCTGGACTGCTCAGAGCAGGGTTGACCTGACCTGCCTTGTTATGTGGGTGCGCGCTGCGGCGTTGGCGATGGCGGTGCAGAGCACCGATGCCGGGGATCCGCGCCTAGCGTGTTCGGTGATACAGAAATCTTAGATCTGCATCTAGTGTCCAAAGTCGAGTATTGGCGATAACTTCCACTAGGTTTAGAGGCAGAAGCAAAAACCCGTCCCACAGGGATCCGTCCTCATCTGTTTCCGGCTGAGGTTGTCGGCGATGACGTGCCAAATTCACCTCAAGGCATTCCAAAAACCTGCTGATGAACCTTTCTATTCCCTGCCGAGCAAGCCCTTCCGATAGTTCTGCAAACAGAAATATCCATTTCTAGTTCTAACAAAATGAGTGAAAAAATTTGCTTTCTTAGCTTATGAGCAGTCTGATTTGGCATCAAAAACTTGTTGATTGTTTAGAACAATCTTTCGTAACTTTCCTAAGCCTTAAATCCAGGCTTATGAAATGGTTAATTTCTCGGCAACCCTTTTAGTAGAGTTTTTAATCAACAAAATGGGCAGCTAGACGCTCCTAATAGAGTCTAGTGAGCCAGACTCAATAAATTTAGTGAGTCAAGCACTCGATTCTGGCTCAAGTTTTTAGAGTTAAAGCCTTTACGAAAGGGCTTTTGTGCTGGTATGAATAAGGTGCTGTTTGCAGAAAGGCCAGCTTCACACAGGAAGACGGCTTGATGCAACAACAGGAGAAGTGGCGATTCTGACAGGACATGAATTTATGGTGTGGGGTTTGATATGTCGGAAAGTCTTGACTTGCAAGATGCGGTGGGGCGTTTCTTGAAGACGATTGGGCGCTACTCGTTGCTCACCGCTGAAGAAGAACTCCGTTTGGCTCACCAGGTGCAGCGGATGGTGGCGCTCCTAGAACAGCGGCAGCCCCACGAGTCGGTGGAAGATTGGAGCCGGCGGTTGGGGATCCCCTTGGCAGAGCTGCAGCAGATCCTGCGGCAGGGGGAAGCAGCCAAGAAACGAATGGTGGAGTGTAACCTTCGCTTGGTGGTGTCGATTGCTAAGCGCTATCGCAATCGCGGCTTGCCGTTTCTGGATTTGATTCAGGAAGGCACGATCGGCCTCACCCGCGCCGTGGAAAAGTTCGATCCCACCCGTGGTTACAAGTTCTCCACCTATGCCACTTGGTGGATCCGGCAAAGTGTGAACCGGGGCATCCAGAACAAGGGGCGGATGATCCGTCTGCCGGCCCACATGTACGAAAAAGTCTCCCAGGTGAAGCGGCGCTACCGCGAGTTATCTGCCGAAAGGGGATCCCGTCCCCAAGCGGAAGAAGTTTTTGATTCTCTGGATATCGGCGATAACTACCGTGAGCTGATCACCCGCCACATGGCAGAGATGCGGTCTTTGAATGTGGGGGTAGGGGATGAAGATGGCACCGAACTGCAGCACTTTATCCCAGATGAAGACAACGACCCTGTCGAACACCTAACCCAGGTTGCCCATCGAGAGGAAGTCCGCGCTCTGGTGGGCCAACTGAGCGAACGAGAACGACAGGTGATCGTGGCTCGCTATGGGCTGGATGGATCGAGGGGCCTAACGCTGCGGGAAATTGGGGAGCACATCGGCCTTTCGCGAGAGCGAGTCCGACAAATTGAGCGGCGGGCCTTGCGGAAGTTGCGGCGGCTGCAGCAGGAATACTCCACTCCCAAGACCGGCAAACGGCTCAACCCCCTGGGTTAACCGGAGCCTGCGCCTGTTCCCGTCAGCGGTGCGGAGCACGATAGAAAGGTTTTTTCACTACTTCGGCAGGCTGGCGCTGCCCCCGAATTTCAATTTCCAGCCGGGATCCCACCTTGGCCCAAGCCGGAGCGACATAGCCCAAGCCAATGCCATAGCCCAAGCTGGGAGAATGGGTGCCGCTGGTCACCTGTCCGATCGGCTCAGGGGAGTTGGGAGCGTAGATGGCATAGCCGCTGCGGGGAATGGCCCGTCCGCGATAGGGGTGCGGAACACTTTCCAACATGCGAAACCCCACCAGTTGGCGAGGGATCCCTTGCTCCCGTTGGCTTTCGATGGCGGGCTTGCCGATATAGTCTTCTGGGTTGTTCACCAACCAGCCCAAGCCGGCTTCCAAGGGAGTGGTGCTCTCGTCCATGTCCTGCCCGTAGAGATGGAGCGCGGCCTCCAGACGTAGGGTATCGCGGCAGCCCAGCCCACAGGGTTGCACGCCGGCCTGAATCAGTTGCTCCCAAAGGCGGATGCCATCTTCGGGGCTGAGCATAACTTCAAAGCCATCTTCTCCGGTGTAGCCGGTGCGGGCCACAAAGATAGTCTCTCCCGAGGTTCCCGCTGCTGTGGCAAACCGACCGTGCTGAAACCGGCGCAAAGCCTTCAGGGATCCCTCTAAAAAGGGCTGGAGAACCTCCTCGGCTGCCGGCCCCTGCACCGCCAACAGAACCTGAGCATCGGAGTGATCCTGCAGGTTAACTCCGGGGATCCCTTGGAAGTGGTGGTTGAGCCAATCCCAATCTTTCTGCCGGGTGGCTGCATTGACGATCACGCTCCAGTGCTCCAGCTCACCCTCCGGTGGATGCCGGTAGAAGATGACATCATCCAAAATGCCCCCCAGTGGATTGAGCAGGACGGTGTACCGACCGGATCCCACAGGAACAGCGCTCAGATCGCTGGGAACCAGACGGCTGAGGTGGGATCCCAGATCCGTCCCCCAGAGGGTGAACTTGCCCATGTGGGAAATGTCGAATATCCCCACCCTCTCCCGTACTGATCGATGTTCTGCTATCACTCCCCGATACTGCACCGGCATTTCCCAGCCGGCAAAAGGGACAAATCGCGCCCCCAAAGCTTGATGAAGGGGGAACAAGGGGGTGCGCTGCAGCGGGGTTGAACTCATCAGGGATCCCTTTGGCGTCCAGCGTAACGACCAGAATAAACTCACCGTCGCGCATTTTGGGGATCCTGTCCTTCGACGACGGTGGGAGCTGGTACCCTGGGTCTTCTCCACACCCTGAGCTGCGTTGGCAACCTGTAGGGATCCCTGCGGTTCTACCCAGATCCGTCGCAGTGCTTCGCGTGATGTCTTCACGGCATCGGGTCAAGACTCGGTGAAGGGGGAATCTCCTGCTACTTGCCTTGCGTTAGCGGGAGGAGCGTCAATCAATCACCACATTCTTCGGGCCGGCGTTGACCTCTGGGCGACCCTGGTTGAAGTTGGCCAGGAAGGTATCTGGATCTTTGAGGCTGAAGACCAGCTTTTTGCAGGGCAGTTGCAGCCCTACCGGCCCCAGCAAGGGAATAAAGAGAGGCTTCTCCTGCACCAGTGGAATGGCGATCACCCCTTGGGCACTGGTTACCGGGCCAACGATCCCCTGAAAATCGGTGCGCACGCCCAGTCCGTAGTACCAAGGCCAGGGGAAGCGCTCCCCTTGTCCCAACTCGCTCAGGGAGAACGTCTCGTTGAACAGGCTGCCCGCCCGCACAATGAGCTTGTCTTGCAGCAGATCGACATAGGCCGACTCGCTACTCACCCCAAACAGAGCCAGCGGCAAACTTGCCAGGGGATTGGAGTCGATGGCCATGTAGTAGCGCATGAGAGATCTCCGATTTTACAGATGGGCGACTAGGTGAGCCGCGGCCCCCAGCCTTGCCAATTATAGAAAATCTTCCCCGTTGCCAGACTGACCAAAAGGGATCCCATCTGCCCACAAGCTAACCGAGTATGATGGGTTGCTTGGAGTGCCCTTTGAGGACTCCGTCCGAATAGCGCGAACAGCAAGCCACTGGCCAGCGAGGAAAACAGGATGGATCTGCGAGCCCTCATTCGCTTGGTGCCCGATTTTCCCAGACCCGGCATCCTCTTTCGGGATATGACCCCCCTGCTACAGGATCCGGCAGGCTTCCGGGCGGCTATTGAACAGTTGGCCGCCGGCACCACCGGCATGGGATCCCTAGATTATGTGGTCGGCATCGAGTCGCGGGGGTTCATTTTGGGGGCTGCTTTGGCACAACACCTGGGCTTGGGATTTGTCCCGGTTCGCAAGCCGGGCAAGCTGCCGCCGCCGGTGCTCAGCCAGACCTACAGCCTGGAATACGGCCAAGACCAGCTCCAACTCCACGCCCACGCCCTGCGCCCCGGAGAGCGGGTGTTGATCGTGGATGATGTCATTGCCACCGGGGGCACAGCCGCCGCCACCGCCCAATTGGTGGCCCAGAGCGGTGCTGAAGTGGGGGGATTTGCCTTCTTAATCGAGCTGGCCTTTTTGTCCGGCTGCAAGGCTCTTCCCCCTGGGATCCCTGCCCATGTGGTGATGGTAGAGGAAGGCAACTGAGTTCCTCAAGTAAGGTGCACCGACTGGTGGACGGGGATCCCTGTTGCTTTGGGCAAAGGTTGGCTCAAGCGGCTGATCTGAGCCTGGGCCTGCAGTTGTTCGTCAATCCAGTCCGCCAGTTCCCGCATGTAGAGCGCCACATGGATCGCCTGGTCGCGCTGTACCGGCTCCACACCTTTTTCTGCCAGGCGGGCCAGGATGACGGGGTGGCTCAGCTCTTCCAGGGCGGCAAAGTCTTCCGGTTGGTCAAACCCCAGCTCTGCCATTTTCTCAAACACGTACCCCAGCCGTAGGCCCGTGGACTCGCAGCGCCCTTCCGGTTGCCAGGGATCCCGCAGGGCCAGGGCAGCAGTTCGGTAGGCGGTTTGGGCAATGGAGCGCCAGGTGCCGCGGTGAATGCGCAGGCTCAATTGGTGCCGGTTCCATCCCAGGGCTTCTCGCACCAGCAGGCCGCAATTGCAGCGGGTGCTGTCCCGCCAACAATACTCCCAGTCCCAGAAGCCCCAGTGTTGGGATTGGATACGATCCGCGGTGCGGCGCAGGAGAGCCGCCAACTCAGGTGTGGGGCGCATGGGGCAACACAGAGCTAAAACGCTAAAACAGCTCCAGTCTAGGCAGGCGAGCGATGGAGAACAAGCCCGGCTCAATCTTCTTGACATTCCTGGTCGTGATGGCGCGAAGCAACATATCCCTGTTCGGGCCTGTCCTCCGAGGGCAAAGCTCGTCGCCGTTGGCGATGCCGTTGCCAAGCCCCCCAGGCCACCCCCCCCAGCACCAGCGAGGCTCCCCCCAGGTAGGTGCCTCCTGCCGGCAAGCCCGCCAAAGCCAAAGCCAGGGATCCCCCCCAAAGGGTCATGGCATAGATCAGCAGCACCGAATGCCGCTGGGATAGGCCAGCTTTGAGCAGACGGTGGTGCAGGTGGCCTTTGTCGGGATGGAAAGGCGACTTCCCCCTGGCCAGCCGTTTGAGGATCACGGTGGACATATCCAGGATCGGCACCGCCAGGATAAAGAAAGGCAGGGCTACTGCCAGCGTGGTCACCCCCTTGGCCACCCCGATCACCCCAATCCCAGCCAGGGTAAAGCCCAAAAAATAGGCCCCTCCATCCCCCATGAAGATCTGCGCCGGGTTGAAGTTGTAGCGCAAAAACCCCAGGCAAGCCCCCGCCAAGGCCGCCGCCAGCATGGCCGCCGCCGGTCGATCCAGCAGCAGGGTTACGATCAGCATCACCACCGCCGCGATTCCCGACACCCCTGCCGCCAGCCCATCCAGCCCATCCATAAAGTTGATGGCGTTGGCCATCCCCACCAGCCAGAGCAAGGTAATCAGCAGGCTCAACCACACCGGAAAGGGCCAGATCCCTCTCCCGGGCAGGTTGACGAACTCAATGCGCACCCCCACCCCCCAGGCGGCAGCAGCCACGCCGAATTGCATCAACAAGCGGGAAAAGGGCGACAGGTGAAACAGGTCGTCCGCCAAGCCGATTGAGAAAAACAAAACCCCGCCAATTGTCACCCCCCAAATCTCGTACTCCTGCTCGGTGCGCAAGCCCCCAAAAGCTCCGGCTCCCCAGAGCAACAGCAGGGCCACCAAGTTCCCAAAAAAGATGGAAACCCCCCCCAGGCGTACCATCGGCTGCCGGTGGATCTTGCGCTCATCGGGAAAATCCAACTGGCCACTGCGGATCCCGACTGCCTTCACCATTGGGGTTGCCCACAGAACCACACAGGCAGCAGCAAGGAACGCGACCAAGTAGGGCATGGCAAGCCGCAGAGATGTATCGAGGACTCTGTCCCGCTACGCAGACGGTTAGCCCAGATGGGGGTAGAGGGGGAAACGGCGACAGAGCCGGGCTACCCGCTGGCGACACTCTTCCAACACAGCAGGCTCCTCAGGCTGAAACAGACAATCGGCGATGATCTCCCCAATTTCTTCAAATTCTACCGGCCCCAGGCCGCGGGTGGTCAAGGCCGGGGATCCCAGGCGCAGTCCGCTGGCCACGAAAGGCGGCTGTGGGTCGAAGGGAATGGTGTTTTTGTTGGCGGTGATATGGATCTCGTCCATTAGCCGATCCGCCCGTTTGCCTGTCATCACCGGATCCGCCGCCCCCACTTTTTCCAGCACCGCCGAAACCGAGCGCAGATCCAGCAGCATCAGGTGGTTGTCTGTGCCCCCGGAAACCAGCCGAATGCCCCGCCGCTGCAGGGATCCCGCCAGGGCCTGAGCATTGGCGATCACCTGCGCCGAGTACTGGGCGAAGCCGGGCTGCAGGGCTTCCCCAAAGGCCACCGCCTTGCCGGCAATGACATGCTCCAGCGGCCCCCCTTGACTGCCGGGGAACACCGCCTTATCCAGCTTTTTGCCCAGCTCTGGGTCGCGGGTGAGAATGAGCCCTCCACGCGGCCCGCGCAACGTCTTGTGGGTGGTGGTGGTCACCACATCGCAGAGGGGCACCGGGTTGGGGTGGTGTCCGGTGGCCACCAGGCCGGCAATATGGGCAATGTCGGCCAGCAGATAAGCTCCCACCTCATCGGCAATGGTGCGGAAAGCAGCAAAGTCGATTGCCCGCGGGTAGGCGGAGTAGCCGCAGATGATCAGCTTAGGCCGATGCTGCAAAGCCAGATCCCGCACTTGATCGAAATCGATCCGCTCCGTTTGGGGATCCACCCCGTAATGCACCACCTGGAACCATTTGCCGGAGACATTCACCGGCGAGCCGTGGGTGAGGTGGCCGCCATGAGACAAATCCATGCCCATGATCGTGTCCCCCGGCTGCAGCAGGGCCAAGAAAACAGCAAAATTGGCCTGCGCCCCGGAGTGGGGTTGCACGTTGGCGTGAGCCGCCCCAAACAGTTGCTTGGCGCGGTCGATGGCCAACTGCTCAATCTCGTCGATAAACTCGCAGCCGCCGTAGTAGCGCTTGCCGGGCAACCCTTCCGCATACTTGTTGGTGAGCACCGAGCCTTGGGCGGCCAAGACAGCAGGAGAGGTGAAGTTCTCGCTGGCGATCATCTCCAGGTGATCCCGCTGTCGGTTGAGCTCTTGCTGGATCAGGCGGTAAACCAAGGGATCCGTTTCCGCCAAGATGGCCAGGTTATCCCGTAGGGTGGTCAGACTCTGGGGAGCAGCTACCATGATGACGCCAAGACCGAACTTCGCAGGAGAAATGGGCAAGGACTGCTTCGCCGTCGCAACAGCGTTGCGAAGCAACATCGTAGCATGACCCGCAAACCAGCAGTGCAGGCCCCGGCTTTTATACTTGGGGTCAACCGAGATGGACAGGGGCTGCTTTGTAAAGAATGTTGAGCTTTTCTTCTCGATGTCAGGGCTACCCCTCAAGCTACGGTAGAGTGAGGGGGCTGACTTTTGTGCAATTCCACTGTTAGGGAGTTGGCTATGACGGACGCGCAAGTTTTCACCATCCTGGCGATTGCCTTGGTGCCGGCAGTGATGGCTCTGCTTTTGGGATCCGCCTTGGCCCGTAGCTGAAGCCCCCTCATCCCCAGGGATCCCTTTGGCCTGCCCCGTCGCGACAGCGTTGCGGAGTAACAAGGCAGGCTTTTTTCTCTATCAAGACATGGAGAGTGTGGCTTGCGCTGTTGTGCTTGTTCGGCTGTACTGCCGTTGTTGGCTAAAGTTGAATTGATAAGGAGTATTCCCGGCAGCCAAGCAACTTGACGCAGGTGGATCTACAGCGGCTCCAGCGCGCCCTTTCTCTGGAAGCAGAGTTGGGGTTTACCAATCTCCAGGGGCGAGAGCAGACCTTCTCTCAGTTTGTGGGGAGCGTGTTTGGACAGGATCCCCCCTCTGACTGGGTGCTGAATGGAGATGACCGGCGGCGATGGAAAGAACTGGGATCCCGCTATACCCTGTATTCCGAGCTGGAGCTGCCCGAACGCCAGCACCTGGTGGCCGAAACTCGCCGCTGGCTGGAGCGAGTCCGACGTCAGCAAGAGCAGCCCCAACCGTTCGCACCAACGGGGCGGAGCCCTCGTTCCCACCCACCTAGCCCGCTGGCGGCCTCGTCGCAACAGCGGTGGGGTTCCCAGAGCCCCATTTCCCCGCCTCTCCCCGCCGGCCTCAGCCTGGAGCAGCCGCTGCAGTTTCTCAAAGGCATTGGTCCCAAGTCAGCGGAGAAACTGGCACAACTGGGCCTACACAGCGTGCGGGATGCCCTCTACTACTTCCCCCGCGACTACCTGGACTATTCCCGGCGGGTGCTCATCCGCCAAGCCAAGGTGGGGGAGACCGTTACCCTTGTAGGGACGGTGAAAAGTTGCAGTTGCTTTACCAGCCCTAAGAATCCCTCGCTGACCATCTTCAACCTAAAGATTGCCGACAAAAGTGGTGTAATTACCCTCAGCCGCTTCTACAGCGGGCGGCAGTTTGCCCAGCGCAGTTGGCAAGCTTCCCTGGAGCGGCAATACCCCAAGGGAGCGGTGGTGGCTGCCAGTGGCTTGGTGAAAAAGGGTAGGCTGGGCCTGACGTTGGACAACCCCCAAATTGAAGTACTGGCCAGCGAGGGCAGCCTGCAGGACAGTTCTGGGGTTGGCAAGATCCTGCCCGTCTACCCTCTCTCGGAAGGGATCCCCGCCGATCTGGTGCGCAAGGCGGTGCAACTGGCTTTGCCGGCGGCGGCCTTGGTGGAGGATCCCTTGCCGGCGGATCTCAAGCGGCAGTTGCAGCTTTTGGACTTGCCTGTTGCCCTGCAGCAGATCCACTTTCCTGAGACCCGAGAGCTGCTGGCCCAGGCCCGGCGGCGGCTGGTGTTCGATGAGTTTTTCTACCTACAACTAAGCCTATTGCAGCGGCGACACCGCTATCGTGCCCAAGCTCAGGCCATACCTCGTTACCAGCCGGCTAGAGGGGAGCTGTTGGATCGCTTCTACCAAATCCTGCCCTTTCAGCTTACCGCTGCCCAGCAGCGGGCCATCGACGAGATCCTAGCGGATCTGCGGGATCCCTTGCCCATGAACCGCCTGCTCCAAGGGGATGTGGGATCCGGCAAAACCGTGGTGGCGGTGGCGGCTTTGCTGGCAGCCATTCAATCCGGCTGGCAAACGGCCCTGATGGCTCCCACCGAGGTCTTGGCCGAGCAACACTACCGCAAGTTGGTGGAATGGCTAAGCCAGCTACAGGTGCCCGTCGAACTGTTGACCGGCTCCACCCCTCCCGCCAAACGCCGGGAGATCTTGCGGCAGTTGCAGACTGGGGAATTGCCCTTGGTGGTGGGCACCCATGCTCTCATCCAGCCGGCAGTGCAGTTTCGCAACCTGGGCTTGGTGGTCATCGACGAGCAGCACCGCTTTGGCGTGGAGCAGCGGGCCGCTCTGCAACAGAAAGGGGATCACCCCGATGTTCTCACTATGACCGCCACCCCCATCCCCCGCACCCTCACCCTGGCCCTGCATGGGGATCTGGATGTTACCCAAATTGACGAGCTGCCGCCGGGGCGCAAGCCCGTGCACACCCTGGTGGCCCGGCCAGGGGATCGCCTGCAGGTGATGCGGCTTATCGAGCGGGAAATTGCCCAAGGGCGGCAGGCCTACGTGGTGCTGCCGTTGATTGAAGAGTCGGAGAAGCTGGATCTGAAATCCGCCATTGAGGAACACCAGCGTCTGCAGGAAAAGGTCTTCCCCCAATTTCGGGTGGGCCTGCTGCACGGGCGCTTGACCAGTAGCGAGAAGGAAGCTGTCATTGCGGCCTTTCGCCGGCGGGAGCTGGATATTCTGGTCTCTACCACGGTGGTGGAGGTGGGGGTAGATGTGCCCAATGCCTCGGTGATGCTGGTGGAGCATGCGGAGCGCTTTGGGCTCTCCCAACTGCACCAACTGCGGGGGCGGGTAGGACGGGGATCCGACCAAGCCTATTGCATCTTGATGACGGGATCCAAAGGAGAAGATGCTCTGCGGCGGCTGAAGGTGCTGGAGCAATCCCACGACGGGTTTTTCATTGCCGAGATGGATCTGCGCTTCCGGGGGCCGGGGGAAGTGATGGGTACCCGCCAGTCGGGGCTGCCGGATTTTGCCCTGGCCAGCCTCATGGACGATCAAGAGGTGCTGCACCTGGCCCGCCAAGCGGCAGAACAGCTCCTGGCCCTTGACCCCGACTTGAAGCGGTGGCCCCCCTTAAGCCGCATACTGGAAGAGCGGCAGGCCCGTTTCCTGGGCCCTGGGCTGCTGACCTAATGGCTATAGGCGATGTATACCCTCGAAGACTTAAAGGCCCACGGCCTTTCCCCAGACGAATACCAGAAGATCCAGCAGCAGCTGGGCCGGGATCCCAACCCCAACGAGCTGGCCATGTTTGGGGTGATGTGGTCAGAGCACTGCTGCTACAAAAACTCCCGCCCTCTGCTGAAAAACTTTCCCACCACGGGCGAGCGGGTGGTGGTGGGGCCGGGGGAAAATGCCGGGGTGGTGGATTTGGGGGAGGGGGATTGGCTGGCTTTTAAGATCGAGTCCCACAACCATCCTTCAGCGGTGGAGCCCTTTCAGGGGGCGGCCACAGGTGTGGGAGGGATCCTGCGGGATATCTTTACCCTGGGCGCCCGTCCCATTGCCCTCCTCAACTCGCTGCGCTTTGGGCCGCTGACCGATCCCCGCAACCGCCGCTTGATGGCCAGGGTGGTGGAGGGCATTGCCCACTACGGCAACTGTGTTGGGGTGCCCACCGTAGGCGGCGAGGTGGCCGTGGATCCCTGCTACACGGGCAATCCTCTGGTGAACGTGATGGCCTTGGGGCTGCTGGAGACCCCTACGGTTGTCAAATCTGCAGCCCAAGGGGTGGGAAATCCCGTTTTGTATGTAGGCTCCACTACAGGGCGGGATGGGATCCGCGGGGCCAGCTTTGCCAGCGCCGTTCGCGTCAGCGGGACGGAGTCCTCACTTGGGGAGCACTCCCAACGGGATCTGCCGGCGGTGCAGGTGGGGGATCCCTTCCTGGGCAAATGTCTCATCGAGGCCTGTCTGGAGGCCTTTGCCACAGGAGCTGTGGTGGCTGCCCAGGATATGGGGGCAGCCGGGATCACCTGCTCCACCGCGGAGATGGCCGCCAAGGGAGGGGTGGGGATCCGCTTTGACCTCGACCGAGTGCCGGCGCGGGAAAGCGGCATGGCTGCCTGGGAATACCTGCTCTCGGAATCCCAGGAGCGGATGCTGCTGGTGGTGCAAAAAGGCCGCGAGGCGGAGGTGATGGAGATCTTCCACCGCTGGGGTTTGCAAGCTAGTGTGGCCGGGGAAGTCATTGCCGAGCCGCTGGTGGAGATCTGGCACCAGGGATCCTGCGTGGTGCAGGTGCCGGTGCGGGCTTTGGCCGAAGACACCCCCGTCTATGTCCGTCCGGTGTTGCCAGAGCCGCCAGCCTACGTGCAGGCAGCGTGGCAATGGGATCCCGCCACTCTACCCCCTTGTGATTGCCAGGGGATCCACCTTGCTCAGGCAACGCTGGCATGGAAAGAGGTGCTGCTGCAGCTTTTGGCCAGCCCCACCCTGGCAAGCAAAGCCTGGATCTATCGCCAATACGACCACCAGGTGCAAAACAACACCGTCCTCTGGCCGGGGCAGGGGGATGCGGCCGTCCTTCGCATTCGCTCTCAAAAGTTTGGCGTAGGAGAAGTGCCCGCTCTCCTGCCCTCTCGCAAGGCGGTGGCTGCCACCCTCGACGGCAATGGCCGCTGGGTGTATTTGGATCCCTACGAGGGGGCCAAGGCAGCCGTGGCAGAAGCGGCCCGCAATCTTTCCTGTGTGGGGGCGGATCCCTTGGCCGTGACCGATAACCTCAATTTCGGCAACCCGGAAAACCCGGTGGTGTACTGGCAGTTGGCCCTGGCCTGTCAGGGGATTGGGGAGGCCTGTCGGGCCCTAGGTACACCGGTAACGGGGGGGAACGTTTCCCTCTACAACGAAACCCTTACCCCCACTGGGTCCCAAGCCATTTACCCCACCCCTGTCATTGGCATGGTGGGTCTGGTTCCCGATTTGCAATTTATCTGTGGCCAAGGGTGGCAGCAGGCAGGGGATCTCATTTACCTGCTGGGATCCCAGGCCCCCGTTAGCTTGGGGGGCAGCGAGTATTTGGCGGTCATCCACCAGCAAGTTACGGGCCGGCCCGCGCCAGTGGATCTGGAATTGGAAAAGCGGGTGCAAGCTGCCTGTCGCCATGGAATCCGCCAGGGCTGGGTGCGCTCTGCCCACGACTGCAGCGAGGGGGGATTGGCTGTGGCTTTGGCAGAAGCCTGCTTGAGCGGAGGCCGCGGCGCAACCCTCTCCCTGGCTCCTGGATCCTTGCGCTGGGATCAGGCCCTGTTTGGCGAGGGATCCAGCCGCATCCTGGTTTCTGTGGATCCGGCCCAGCGCTCTGCTTGGGAAGCCTACTTAGAAGCGCAGCTTGCCGGCCAGTGGCAGCTTTTGGGAGAGGTGGGATCCCCTGCGGATCCCCTGCTCTTAAGGACGGCAGAAGAGGATCCCTTACTGGTGGTGTCTTTGGCAGCCATGCAGGCCGCCTACCACGGTGCCTTTTCGGACTAGCTGAGCCTCGGTTGGGAAACCGTTTTCTGCGCCCAGCTCCCTTCTCCCTTGGGGAGAGGGGCCAGAGGTTGGAGAGGAAAACATCCTTAGGGGGATTTTTCCTCACACAAATTGGCCTGGATCACCTCTCGATATTGGGACTTGGGCTTAACGCCCACCAACTGGGCCACCAGCGTCTTGTTTTTGAAAAATTGCACCGTCGGGGTGCCCGCCACCCCCCCTGCCTCTGCAATCTCCGGATCTTTCTCAATATCGATCTCCACCACGTGCAGCTTGTCCGAGAACTCGTCGATGATTTTGTTCAAGATCGGCTTGAGGGCATGACAAGGGGCACAGGTGGGGGCAGTGTACTTGACCATGAGCAGGCGATCGCTTTCGTGGTAGAGTCGCCGCAGGGCATAGCTCCCCTCATGGCAAGTCTTGCTGAAGTCTAAGTCATCCTGTCCATTCTCCTCAAAGCTGGCCTCCTCAACAGCAGGATCCCCAGCAGACTCTGCCTCAGAAGCAGCGGCAGGGCTGGGTTCAGGAGGACTCTGGGCAAGGACATGGTACTCTTGGGCCAAGCCGTGTTCGGAGAGCCAACGCTCCGCCAACATCGCTGCCATACAGCCGGTACCGGCGGCGGTGATGGCCTGACGAAACTCGTGATCCTGCACGTCGCCGGCGGCAAACACCCCCTCCACACTGGTGGCCACGGATCCCGGGCGGGTGACGATGTAGCCGACTTCATCCAGTTCCAGTTGTCCTTTGAACAAGTCGGTGTTGGGCTTGTGGCCAATGGCATAAAATAGGCCACCCACTGACATCTCGCGTATTTCGCCGGTTTGGTTGTGGCGCACTTTCACCCCGGTCAGACGCAGACCATCCCCCACCACTTCCACCGCTTCGCTGTGCCAGTGCACGGTAATCTTGGGATTGTTGAGAACACGATCCTGCATGGCCTTGCTGGCCCGCATTTTGTCGCTGCGCACCAGCATATGCACATGGGATCCAAACTTGGTCAGGTAGGTGGCCTCCTCACAGGCAGTATCGCCGCCGCCGATCACCACCAATTCCACCCCTCTGAACATGGGCATAGCCCCATCGCAGACAGCACAAGCTGACATGCCCCGGTTCCAGTAGGTCTCCTCCCCCGGCAGGTGTAGGCGCTTGGCTGTGGCCCCGGTGGCGATGATCAGGCTGTGGGTGCGCAATTCCCGCTCGTCAGAACGGACGACAAAGGGCCGCTGGCTTAAATCCACAAAGGTGACATCTTCGGTGTAAAGTTCTGCCCCCCACCGCTGCGCTTGAGCCCGCATGTTCTTCATCAGTTGGGGGCCGGTGATGCCCTCGGGAAAGCCCGGAAAGTTCTCCACCTCGGTGGTGGTCATCAGTTGCCCGCCAGGGATCCCGCCCGCCTGGAACCCCTCGAACACGACCGGCTTCAGGTTGGCACGCCCAGCGTAAATGGCTGCTGTAAACCCAGCAGGGCCGGAGCCGATGATCACCACATTCTCAACCCGATTTTGCTCTGCCATCCGATGTCTCTCCTTCTGCAACAGGACTAAAAGCCAAACTCATAACGACTACGCTTTAGCTTAACACCCTTTGGCAAACCGGGCGAGCTGGGGGCCTGCTGATCCTAATTTTCGCTCGCCTCAGGCAACCGGGGCAGGGTTTTGCCCGCCCCATCCGGTTATTTCTGCCCAGAGGTTGGCAGGGTGGCGGCCATTGCTCAAGTTCTGGATCCCCAACACCCCATCTGGATTGACCAAAACCAACAGGGAAAGGGGAGCGACTCCGATGAGCGAAAAAGCGGTGTCCGAGATAGCCAGCAAGTGGGTCAGAAGGCCAGGCTCAAAGCAATTTTGTATCAGAAACTACAAAATGCCCGTGTTGGCCTTTCTAGGATGAGTGAGCGTTTTTGGCCTGTCTGGGTCGAAGCGTGGGGATCACCTGCTGGGATCCCATTTGTTTCAGCCACAGTTCCCCCAGTCTTAACCGCAACCCAATCAGGAGAGAGTAATGGCATCCACGCCCCAAGAAGTGCTTCAGATGATCCAGGACAACAACGTCCAGATAGTGGATCTCAAGTTTGTGGATATCTTTGGCACCTGGCAGCATGTTTCCTTCCACACCTCGATGATCAAGGAAGAAACCTTCACCGAGGGGCTTCCCTTTGACGGATCCAGTATCCGGGGCTGGAAAGCGATCAACGAGTCGGACATGTACATGGTGCCGGATCCCAAGACGGCTTGGATCGATCCCTTTCTGGAGGTGCCCACCCTCAGCATAACTTGCAGCATTGTTGAGCCGCGCACCGGCCAGCCTTATAGCCGTTGTCCCCGCAGCCTTGCCGCCCGTGCCGTTGCCTATCTGCAATCGACGGGCATTGCCGATACCGCCTACTTCGGGCCGGAGGCAGAGTTTTTCATCTTTGAGGATGTTCGTTTCGACCAAACCCAAAACTCGGCCTACTACTTCGTGGATTCCATCGAAGGTCGCTGGAACTCGGGCCGCGAGGAGAAAGGCGGCAACCTGGGCTACAAGCCTCGCTACAAAGAGGGCTATTTCCCGGCCCCGCCCACCGATGCCCATCAAAACATCCGTACCGAGATGCTGCTGACCATGGGCAAGCTGGGGGTGCCTATCGAGAAGCATCACCACGAGGTGGCTACCGGCGGGCAAGGGGAGCTGGGCTATCGCTTCGCCGATCTGATCACGGCTGCCGACTACATGATGGTTTACAAATACGTGATCCGGAATGTGGCCCGCAAGCACGGCAAAACCGTCACCTTCATGCCCAAGCCCCTGTTTAACGACAACGGCACCGGCATGCACACCCACCAGTCCCTCTGGAAGGATGGCCAGCCTTTGTTCTATAGCGAAGGCACCTATGCCAACCTGAGCGAGACGGCTCTCTACTACATCGGTGGTCTGCTCAAGCATGCCCCGGCGATCCTGGCCTTCACCAACCCCACCACCAACTCCTACAAGCGCTTGGTGCCCGGCTTCGAGGCGCCGGTGAACCTGGCTTACTCCCAGGGCAACCGTTCCGCCGCCATTCGCATTCCCGTGACCGGCAACAATCCCAAAGCCAAGCGTCTGGAGTTCCGCTGCCCGGATGCCACCTGCAATCCCTACATCGCCTTCTCGGCCATGTTGATGGCAGGTCTGGACGGGATCAAGAATAAGATCCACCCCGGCGAGCCCTTGGACAAAGATATCTACGATCTGGAGCCGGAAGAGCTGGCCAAGATCCCTTCCACGCCTGGATCCCTGCTGGATGCCCTGGAAAACCTGCAGAAGGATCATGCCTTCTTGCTGGAGGGAGGCGTCTTCACCGAAGATCTGATCCAGACCTACATCGAGTACAAGATCGACAACGAGATCAACCCCATGAATCTGCGGCCTCACCCCTACGAGTTCGCCCTCTATTTCGACGCCTAATCGAGGTTTTCATCTAAAGCATTAGTTCTCGACCAAGGCTTTTAAACGGGATCCCTTCTTGCTGGAGGGATCCCTTTTTTGTGCCTGCTATGGTACTCTGGATGGGGGTGCTGAGTTTACAAACTCAGGGGGGGTTTGGATGGGATCGCTTATTATTTGGGTCCTTATTCTCTTAGGCCTTCTGGCGCTTGTCGTCTATCTAGGTGACTATCTAGAGAAGAAGCGTCGGGAAGCTTTGGAGCAGGTGGCCAGGAGCCTGGGCATGTCGTTTTCAGCAGAGCTACCCGAAGGGATCCGCTCCCGCTTGCTTCAGGCTGGCTTTGAGCTATTCCAACGAAGCGGCGCTCGTTTCTACAACTCGATGTTCAAACGACTGAACGATGGAACCGAAATCGCCATCTTTGACTACAGCTGGAAGGCTTCCAGAAGAAGAAGAAGAGAGAGAGGGTATTACTTTTCTGTTTTCTGGGCCTATTGCGAAGACCTACGGCTACCTCATTTTCGGCTGCACCCAGAAGTTCCCTTGTTCCACGACGTTGCTAAAGCTTTTGGCATGCAGGATATCAATTTCGAGAACCATCCCGACTTTTCTCGCCGCTACCTTTTGCGCGGAGAAGATGAGGCTAAGATTCGCCTGCGCTTCCACCCCAGTTTCCTCAACTTCTTGGAGCAGCATCCTCCTTGTTATGCGGAGGGATTCGGGCCGCAGCTTGTCATTTGGCGGGATTACCCACCACCGGTGACTCCAGAAAAAATGGCAGACTGGCTGCGCTTTGGGGAAGAATGGGTGCAGCGACTGCGGTTGCGTCGGGTTTAGGCTCCCTCGTCTTCGGCACTCAAGCAAGGCTGATCCCCAGGTATGATGGGGGAAAGAGTTTAAGAAACGTGAAGTGTCTCCGTTGTCCCAGGCAGTTGTTCTCGTGACAGGGGCCACAGGGGGAATTGGCAGTGCCCTTGTGCCTCTCTTGGCCCAGGCCGGAGCCCATCTAGTGCTGGCGGCGCGGCGAGAGGATCCCTTGCGCACGCTGGCGGAGAAAGCGATGTCCCTGGGGGCTGCCTCCGGGCTGGGGATCCCTGCCGATGTGACGGATTACGCTCAGGCGGAGGCCCTGGTCAACCAGACCCTCCAAAGGCACGGGCGGATCGACGTGGTGATCAACTTGGCCGGAGCCGGGATCCTCAAGCCTGCCCAGCACATTACCCCTGTTGAGCTGGAGCGGATGCTGGCGGTCAACCTCAAGGGCAGCTTCTACACCAGCCAACTGGCGGCCAACGCCATGCGGGAGCAAAAATCCGGCCACATCCTCAACTTCCCCGGCATTCTGGGTCGCCACCCCATGGCCATGGCCTCGGCTTACTGTGCTGCCAAATTTGGCGTGGTCGGCTTTACCAAGTGCATGGCCGATGAGCTAAAGCGCTTTGGGGTGCGCTTTACCCTGTTTTACTTTGGCGGCATCGACTCGCCCTTTTGGGATCCCATCAGGGATCCCGTTTTTTTCCGAGGAAATAGCACCCCTCAATTGTGGATCCCTTGGGCAACTTAGCTACTTTTGGTCAACAGCACCTCGTGCCAGCGTTGAAGCGTCTTGTGCCGTCCATCGACCTGAGGAAGCTCAACCCAGAAACCAAAAGGGGATCCCCAGCAGGGATCCCTTCTCGCTGAGCTCATGCCAGAGCATCAACAGTTACGGGCAGATCAGCTCATGCTGACACGGCTACGGTCGTAGTTGAGCCGGAAGGTGGGATGCACTTTTCCTTGGATGCGGTTCCAGAAGTTGCGCACGTTGACATGCAGGCCAATCTGCTCTGTACCGCGGATCAGCATGGATTGCTGACGAATCCGAATCAAACGTTGATGGCTCATCATCAAGCGGCGAGACAGGTCGTCCAAGAGGTGAGAACGGCCAGCAGCAGCCACCGGGGCAGATGCCTCTGCCGTCTGAACGGGTTGAGCCGATCCTTCGACCGCCTTGGGATGATAAGCCACACCTCGATAGAGCAGGTCAAGGTTGGTGGGCAAAACCACCGGCTTGGTCAGATGGCGGAACCGCCAGTCCAGCCCCCGGTAACGACCCCCCACTTTGCCGGGAGAAACCGCCGCTGTTGCAGAAGAGGGGGTGTAATCGACGCCACGGTAAAAGAGTGCCATGATCTTCGCCTCCAATGAGTTGAGTTTTCATCCGTTCGCCTTCTCCCAAGAGAAGCCCCACGGTTACCAGAAGAGTTGAGGCGCGTTCCTTCGGGATCTCTCCCTACTTCCGTCCTCTGGCTGCGATGTCGCTCTACCCATGATGAGCCGCCCAGCACGCGAGAGGATGAACGATTTCTATCTACATTCTGTATTATAAGCTACGGTTTTGGGGTGTTGTCAGCAACTTTTAACAAAAATTTCCACTGAGTTTCCGTCCAGCTTCCTCTGAATCCAGGCTGGATCTGAATCCGGGCTGGGCCAGCCGGGATCCTCGGGGGCAGCAGGGTGCAGAGCTTGAAGCCGAGTTCTTCGCTCTGTCCGAGATGCCAGAGGAAGCATTATCGTGGAAGAATCCTCAGGATTGGCTACAAAAGTTCACATTCCTCGGTGAGTGCCCTGTGCAGGAAGACTTTCGTCTGATTTTGGACATTGTGACGGTATTGGCGGCAGCGGCAGCGGGTGGATTTTTGGCCTCACTGCTGAGGCAGCCGGTGTTGCTGGGCTACTTATTAGCCGGGATCTTAGTGGGGCCCACCGGGCTGGGGTGGATCAAAGAGTTGGTTCAGGTGGAAACCCTGGCTCAATTTGGGGTGACCTTTTTGCTGTTCACCTTGGGGGTGGAGTTTTCCCTGAAAGAATTGCGCAAAGTGCGGGGGATCGCCGTTGGCGGCGGCATTTTGCAAATCAGCCTGACGATTTTGATCACGGCGGTGCTGGCAGTGGTCAGCGGCTGGTTGACGCCGGTGCAAGGGATCTTTTTAGGGGCCGTACTCTCCTTGTCTTCCACGGCGGTGGTGCTCAAAAGCCTCACCGAGACCAACCAGATGGACACTCCCCAAGCCCAAGCCATGTTGGGGATCCTGATTGTGCAGGACTTGGCAGTGGGGCTGATGCTGGCGGTGTTGCCGGCTTTGGATTGTCCCTTGCCGGAGCTGGCGGGATCCCTGGCCAGGGCCTTGGCAGAAATCGGCTTGGTGGGGCTGGGGGCGGTGGTAGGCGGGATTTGGCTGGTTCCCGGTTTCCTGCGTCTGCTGGCTCAGCAGGAGAGCAAAGAGGTGTTTCTGCTGGGGGTGATCAGCCTCTGCGTGGGGATTGCCCTGTTGACGGAGCGGCTGGGCATTTCCAGCGAGATTGGGGCCTTCATTGCCGGGCTGATGATCTCGGAGGTGGAATACGCCGACCAAACCCTGGACTATGTGGAGCCTTTGCGGGATGTGTTTGCCGCTCTCTTTTTTGCGGCCATCGGCATGCTCATCGATCCCAGCTTTATCCTCGGCCATCTGTTGCTGATCCTGGGGCTGGTGGGGCTGGTGATGGTGGGCAAGTTTTGCATCGTGGCTCCTTTGGCGCGGCTGTTTGGCTACGCTCTGCCGGCAGCGGTGGTGGTGGGGCTGGGCTTATCGCAAATCGGCGAATTTTCCTTTGTGCTGGCCAGCGAGGGGCAGGCGTTGGGGTTGGTGTCGCGACAGATCTATTTGTTGATTGTCAGCACTACAGCCGTTACCCTTCTGCTCACCCCCTTTCTGCTGAGGGGCGCTCCTCGACTGTTTTCCGGGCTACACGGGATCCCCTTCTTGGCCCGTTGGTTGGAATTGGGCGAGCGGCCTCGTGCTCTGGCCCCTGAGGCTCCTCAACAGGGGCATGTGGTGGTGTGCGGCTATGGGCAGGTGGGGCAAGATATTGTGCGCATTCTGGAAGCCCGTCGTCACCCCCTCTTGGTTATCGATCAGTCAGAACGGGTGATCCAACACCTGCGTTCCCGTGGGATCCCTTACTTGTATGGGAATGCCGCCAGCGCCTTGGTGCTGGAGAAAGCTTGCCTGCCCCAGGCCCGCGCTCTGGTCATTGCCCTGCCGGATCGCATGAGCATCCGCCTCTGCCTAAAACGAGCTCTGGAGTTGGCGCCGCGATTGGATGTGGTGGTGCGAGCTACCGACAAGGAAGACATCGAACAGCTCTATCAGTTGGGGGCCAGAGAAGTTGTCCATCCCGAATTCGAGGCCAGCTTGGGTCTGTGCAGCCATGTGTTGCTGGAATTGGGAGAACCCCCAGACATCATTCAGCAGGAGATCCTGGCCATTCGCAGCAGCCACTACCGCGATCTGCGCCCTCTCCACCCCAGTTGCCTGATCCCTGCCCCCCTCAGTTGGCTAACGCAGCAGGCCCAACCCCTATCCCCAGAAAGCCCTGCCAACAGTAGCCATGACAGCAGCCCGGCAGAATCTTCCTCGGCGTGGTGGGAACGCTGGCAGCGGCCCGTTCAGCCGGAATGGGCAGGGATCCCTGGCTCTGCCGATTGACGCACCACCCCTGCTACACGCGAAGCACTCCAACGGATTTGGGTAGGGAGTCTCCCTTGTTTTGGATCCCCGTTCAAGTTATCCTGGGAGCTGTATCAACGGTTTGTTGACAGGTTTACCGTAGATTAGCCGCGAGTTTAACTGCCCTCACCCTCTCAAGAAGACTCAGCCGGCAACCGATCCAGCAACTTCTCAGGCAAACCACTAGCTAGGCAGAACCTATGGGTATCACCATCGAAGGGGTATCGAAGCGTTTTGGCGAGTTTCAGGCCCTTCACCCCACCGATCTCACCATTCCTACGGGATCCCTGGTGGCCTTGTTGGGGCCGTCGGGTTCTGGCAAATCCACCCTGCTGCGTCTCATTGCCGGCCTAGAAAAGCCGGATACGGGGCGGATTTTCCTCACCGGGCGGGATGCTACCCATGCCAGCGTTCAAGAGCGCAACATTGGTTTTGTCTTTCAGCACTATGCCCTGTTCAAGCACATGACGGTGCGGCAGAACATCGCCTTTGGCTTGGAGATCCGCAAGGCTTCACGGGCCGAGATCCGGGCGCGAGTGGATGAGCTGTTGGAGCTGGTGCAGCTATCGGGGTTCGGGGATCGCTACCCCTCTCAACTCTCTGGGGGGCAGCGGCAGCGGGTGGCCCTAGCCCGCGCTTTGGCGGTGGAGCCGCAGGTGTTGCTGTTGGATGAGCCCTTTGGGGCCCTGGATGCCAAAGTCCGCAAAGAGCTGCGCAAGTGGTTGCGGCGCCTGCACGATGAGGTGCATGTGACAACGGTATTTGTAACCCATGATCAAGAGGAAGCCATGGAGGTGGCGGATCAGATCGTGGTGATGAACCAGGGGCGGATCGAACAGGTGGGATCCCCGGCAGAAATCTATGACCATCCAGCTACACCCTTCGTGATGAGCTTTGTCGGCCCAGTCAACGAGCTTTCTCCCCGTTCCCAACTCTCCTGCCAGCTTCCCGAGGTGCAGACCGGCCCGCATCAGCTTTTTTTGCGCCCCCACGATGTGCAGATTGAAGTTAACCCCAGTAGCAGCGGCGTCTCTGCTTGGGTGAAAGAGATCATTCACCTGGGGCGGGAGATTCAGGCAGAGCTGGTTCTGAGCGACGGCGGATCCCTGTGGGCCCATCTCAGCCGCGAGCAATATGCCAACCAACCCCTGCAGGTGGGGCAGCAGGTCTATGTGCGCCCCAAGGTGGTGAAAGCCTTTCCCGTCAAAAAAAACGACAAAAAAACCGAAATGACCGCAATGCCGGTGGGAGCTTGAGAAGCGTTGCTGCAGGTTTTGTCTCAACTGTCTTGGCCGTGGCGGCTGACCCTGGGCTATCTCTTCTTGATGTTGGTTCTGCCGCTGGCTGCCTTGATCGCCAAGTCCAGCACTGTGGGCTGGGCAGAGTTTTGGCGGATCGCGACGGATCCCGTGGCTCTCTCCGCCTATGAAGTTACTTTTGTAACCGCGTTGCTGGCGGCTCTGATCAACGGCGTGATGGGCACTTTGACCGCTTGGGTGTTGGTGCGCTACGCCTTCCCCGGCAAAAAGCTCCTAGAGGGGTTGATCGATCTGCCCTTTGCTCTGCCGACTGCGGTAGCCGGCCTCACCTTGGCGACGGTTTACAGCAGCAACGGCTGGGTGGGATCCCTTTTGGCCCCCTTTGGGATCCGCATCTCCTTTACCCGCTTGGGGGTGGGTGTGGCGATGCTGTTTATTTCTTTTCCTTTTGTGGTGCGGACGGTGCAGCCGGTGTTGCAGGAGCTGGAGAAAGATGTAGAAGAGGCAGCCTGGAGTTTGGGGGCTTCCCGCTTTCAGACCTTCCGACGGGTGGTGCTGCCCCAGATTCTGCCGGCAGTGCTCACCGGGGTGGCCCTGGGGTTTTCCCGCGCCGTTGGGGAATACGGCTCTGTGGTGATCATTGCTTCCAGCATTCCCTTTCGGGATTTGATCGCGGCGGTGCTGGTGATTCAGCGGCTGGAACAACACGACTATGCCGGGGCAACGGTGATCGGAACGGTGATGTTGGGGATCTCTTTCCTGTCGCTGGTGGTAATTAATCTTCTGCAAGCCTGGGGAAGCCGCCATGAAACCTGACGAGGTAGCAGGTGTCAAACCGAAGCCCTCAACATGGCTGTCGGGCCTGTTGATCGGGATCGTCGGGCTCTACATCGCGCTGCTGCTCGGGATCCCGGTGGTGAACATCTTCTATCAGGCGTTTCGAGAAGGGATCCCAGCCTTTCTCCATCGCCTGACGGAGCGGGAGTTGCTCAGTGCCCTGCGGTTGACGGTGCTGACGGCGCTGGTCGTTGTGCCCCTCAATACCTTTTTCGGCCTCTGTGCCGCCTTGGCCATTGCTCATCGGCGTTTTCCGGGGCGGGCGCTGCTGCTGAGCCTGATCGATCTGCCCTTTTCCATTTCCCCGGTGGTGGCTGGCCTAATGCTGGTGCTCATCTTCGGGCGTCAGGGTTGGCTGGGATCCTGGAGGGTTATCTTTGCATTTCCGGGCATTGTGTTGGCAACGGCTTTCATCACCCTTCCTTTTGTGGCGCGGGAAGTGTTGCCGGTGTTGGAGGAGGCAGGCACCGACCAGGAAGAAGCCGCCAAAACGCTGGGGGCAACCCCCTGGCAGATCTTTTGGAGAATCACCCTGCCCAACATCCGCTGGGGCCTTTTGTACGGCGTCATCTTGACCAATGCCCGCGCCATGGGGGAGTTCGGCGCTGTGGCCGTGGTCTCCGGCAACATCATCGGGCGCACCCAAACCCTGCCCCTGTTCGTGGAAGATGCCTATCGCAGTTACGCCACTGCCTCAGCCTATGCGGCGGCGGTGGTGCTCTCCTTGCTGGCGGTGGTAACCCTAGTGGCTAGGGAGTTCCTTGAGCGGGGATCCCATTCCCGCCGAGTCTTTTGACGGTTGGGTTGGGGCTAGGCAGGCTCGGTGAGGATCTCCGGCAGACAAACCTTAGTGCCCCCCAGGCCGCAGTAGCCGCGCGGATTCTTGGCCAGATATTGCTGGTGGTAGTCTTCGGCGTAGTAAAACTCAGGCGCGTCTAAGATCTCGGTGGTGATCTGGCCGTAGCCGTGGGCGGTCAGGGCCTGCTGATAGAGATCGCGGGTTTTTTCCGCCAGCTCCCGCTGCGCCGGAGAATACACATAGATGCCGGAGCGGTATTGGGTGCCCACGTCATTGCCCTGGCGCATCCCCTGGGTAGGGTCGTGATTTTCCCAAAACACCTTCAGCAGTTGGGCATAGCTGACCTGAGCCGGGTCGTAAACCACCCGCACCACTTCGTTGTGGCCGGTCAGGCCAGTACAGACCTCTTCGTAGGTGGGGTTGGGGGTAAACCCGCCGGCATAGCCCACCGCTGTGCTGAACACCCCTGGCACCTGCCAAAACTTGCGCTCTGCCCCCCAGAAGCAGCCCATGCCGAACATGGCCAGCTCCATGCCCTCGGGAAAAGGCGGCTGCAGCGGATTGCCGTTGACAAAATGCCGATTCACGATCACCATCGGCTCGGCCCGGCCCGGCAAGGCTTCTTCCGGTTTGGGCAGGGACAGTTTCTTGCCAAGTTTGCCAAAGCCAAAGAGCACCATAGGGACAGCCCGATACATTCGTTAACAGTTACCAGCCTAGCTCAGTTGGCTCCTCATGTCCCGGAAAAATCCTCACATTGGGTCAGCTCACCGATTCAAAAGCCCCCAGCCGCTTGGCCACTAGCAGATAGACGGTCATGATCCCCATCGGCACAACCGTGAAGGCTGCCGCCAAGGGAATGTTGCCAGAGGTGCCCTGAAAGGCGAGAACTGCCTGCCCGATGAAATAGCTGGAATTGCCCAGAGAATAAGGCACCACAAAATCTCCTAGCGTTAAGGAAAAGGTGAAGACCGACCCGGCCAGGATCCCTGGCAACGCGAGGGGGAGAATAACATGGCGGAATGTTTGCCAACCCTGAGCCCCCAAATCTGCAGAAGCCTCAATTAAGCTATCGGGCACTCGCTCCAAAGCCGCCTGAATCGGCAGAATCATGTAGGGCAGCCAAACATAGAGAAACACCAAGAAAATACCCAAGTTGGATACGGCCAGCGATGGCCCACCGATCCCGGGCAACTGCAAAATCTTTTCCACCCATCCCTGTAGGCCCACATGGGCGAGTAGGTAGGTGAGGATCCCTTCTTTAGCCAAGATCAACTTCCAGGCATAAACCCGAATCAAATAACTAGACCAAAGCGGTAGGAGCACCAACAAATACAAAAAGCCCTTCCAGCGAGGAGAGGCCAGTCTGACCATGGTATAAGCCAGAGGAAAAGCCAACACAATGGCAGCCAAAGTGACTGCCAAAGCCATAGTCAAGCTGCGGACAAAGATATCCACATTGGCCGGAGTGAGCAGCTCTCGATAGGTGGCCAAAGTCAACTTTCTCAGGATCAGGCCGGTAAAGGGATCCAGATGATAAAAACTTTGCAGCAGCAGCGCCAGCAGCGGCCCCAAGTAAAAGACCAGCAACCAAATGAGAGGTGGCCCCAACAGAATGGCAAGGGTGAGCGTCGGGTGACGATAGAGGAATCCAAACAGATCGGGTTTATCGGTTATCTGAGTTGTTTTGGTCATGGCCAGGCAGGCATGAAGATCAGCTTTTCATTCCCTCTTTTTGGTGTTATTGGAATTGTAGGTCGACGAGCCAATAGAATTCAACAGAATTGGGATTGAGAAAGTGCGAACAGGCAAGAGGGATTGGCTTGTCTACACCTGCCGGCGGGTATCCTTTGAGGGAAAACGGCAATCAGAAGATGCCGGTATCTTGGCGGGAAGTGGAGGGCCATCGTAGACAGGGATCCTTTGAACCTTTTGGGGGCATTGGGAGTCAGACAAAGCAAGGTTGAGAACAAGGGAGCGTCCTCTCGTGCAGGCGGCAAAGGATACATCCGATTGGGAGCTGATCCAGCGCTGCCTCAACGGCGACAGCCAGAGCTTTCGCCAACTCTACCGCAAATACCAGCAGTCGGTACGGAATATCCTCTATCCCTTGTGTGGAGCCGATCTTTTGGATGACCTGGTACAGGAAGTGTTTATTCGTGCCTGGAAAGGGTTGCCTCGGTTTCGCGGCTCGGCCCAGTTTTCCACTTGGCTGTATCGCATCTGTTGGAATGTGGCCTCAGATCAGCGACGGCGCTGCGCCCGGCAACACTCCCAAATCCAAAACCCGGCTCTTAGATCGGATATCGCTCACCCTGGCCCCGACCTGATGCACTTGCACTACCAACAGGCTCTACAGCAAAGCATGGCTCAGCTTAGCTCTGAACACAGAATGGTTCTGATTCTGCACGACCTAGAAGATCTGCCCCAGAAAGAAATCGCTGAGATTTTAGGGATCCCGGTGGGAACGGTGAAGTCCCGGCTGTTTCACGCCCGTGCCACCATCCGTCAACACCTACTTCAGAAGTGGCAGCTCAATTTCAGCGGGTACAACAGCTAAGCCAAGAAGTAAATGCCAAACGTTTTGAGGCAGTTCTGGAAATGCGACAGGTCCTCAGCTCAGAACAGCGGCAACACCTGCTGAAAATTCTCGAAGAGGCCGCTCCATTTTAATTGGATGGCTGGTTGGTATGAGCTGTTATGGTCATTTAAACAGGAATGAAACATTTCCGCCTGGCTCCCCTCTTCCTCTGAGAGAAGGGGTGAAGGCAGTGGCAGGGAGCGTTTGGGGAGTGTCTCAACCTAGCTTGAAATGACTATAACAAGGCGCTTAAATATCCAGGGCAACAATGACAGGGGCATGATCGCTAGGTTTTTCGGCCCGCCGTGGCTCAACATCGATCCAGCAAGCGGTGGCTTTCTCCTGTAGCTCACGAGACAGATAATGATGATCAATGCGCCAGCCGCGATTCCTTTGAAACCCCCCCGAGCGATAGTCCCACCAGCTAAAATGGCCGGGATCGGGGGTGAACCTGCGAAACGCATCTTCAAACCCTAAAGCCAGGATCTCCCGCAGGGCTTGTCGCTCCGGTTCGGAAGCCATGATTTCTCCCACTTTTCGGGGATCATAAATATCCCGATCTTCCAGGGCAATGTTAAAGTCCCCGCAGAGCAGGATGGGATCCCCTTGGCTCAGGGCAACGGCGAGGTAATCCTTCAGCGTGGCTAGCCAGCGCAATTTGTAGGCATATTTTTCCGATCCCACCTCAGCACCGTTGGGCACATAAAGGTTGAGAATACGGATCCCGCGGTAGATGGCGCTCATCAGCCGCTTTTGCTCGTCCAAATCTGCCGCCGCAGGCAACAGCGCACCAAACCCCCGTTCCACTTTTTCCGGGGGATCCCGGCTGATCAGAGCCACACCGTTGTAGGACTTTTGCCCGTAGACCTCCACATGAAAGCCCCGCTCCTGAAAGGCCGCCCGGGGAAAGTCTTCATCCACCACCTTAGTCTCCTGCAGGCAGAGCACATCCAGGGATCCCTGGCTGTCCAGCCAAGCCAAAACCTGAGGCAGCCGGGTGCGAATGGAGTTGACATTCCAGGTGGCCACTTGCATGAGGGATCCCGCTCACTCCACCAAGGCTCTTCCTCGGATTTGGGCCAGCCGCTCCGCATCCAGCACCTTCCCCTCGGTGTAGTAGCCGGCAGCTTTTTTGGCCTCGATCTCCACACGGGCATCCGCCGGGATCAGCTCTTCTGGGATGGGCACCCGCTGCAGAACCTCAATGCCGGAGTTGGTGATGGCTCGATACTTGAGGTCGCTCATGGAAATCAGGCGATCGATTCGGGTTATGCCCAGCCAATGGAGCACATCCGGCATCAACTCCTGAAACCGGATGTCTTGCACCCCTGCCACACACTCGGTACGGGTGAAGTAGGCATCAGCCCGATCCCCTCCTTCCTGGCGCTTGCGGGCGTTGTAGACCAAAAATTTGGTCACCTCCCCCAAGGCGCGGCCTTCTTTGCGCAGGTACACAATCACCCCAGCTCCACCGGCCTGGGCCGTCTTAACGCATTCCTCAATGCCATGCACCAGGTAGGGGCGGCAGGTGCAAATATCCGAGCCAAACACATCGGAACCATTGCATTCGTCGTGAACCCGCACCGCCAGGGGCAAAGCCGGGTCGGTGATGGCGGCCACTTGCCCGATGATGTACACCGTCTGGCCACCGATGGGCGGCAAAAACACCGATAGGTCTGGGCGAGTCACCAATTCTGGAAACATGCCTCCCGTCTGCTCGAAGAGGGTGCGGCGCAGCAGGCTTTCGCTCACCTGCAATCGTTTGGCGATCCCCGGCAGGTACCAGACCGGCTCGATTGCGGCTTTGGTGACCACCAGGCTGCCATTGTCTTTGAGGATCCGGCCATCCACCCGCAACCGCCCTTTGTTGACCGCCTCCTGCAGTTCGGGCATGTGGATGTGGGCCTGGGTAATGGCAATGGTGGGACGAATGTCGTAGCCCTGGGCATAGAGGGGGGCAAAGACTTCTCCCACAACTGCTCCCCAGGGATCCAAAGACACAATCCGGTCTGGATCTCCCCAGCTTGGGTGAGGGCCAATCGACACCACCGGGGCAGTATGGGTTAAATCGGCGCGGTGATCCGCCTGCAAAGAGCCACTGGCCACAGCCAATGCCCGATAGACAGCGTAGGCTCCCGCATGGGTGCCGATGACATTGCGATGGGCAAGATTGGTCAGGCTACCCACCACCGGCCCCCGCTGCAGTGGATCCAAGGCTCCCCAGCGGATCGGCTGGGCTTGCGTCCCATGAGGGGAGGGATGGGAGGTGAGAACAATGTGATGAGGACGGGAGGAAGGTTCGCTCATGGTCCTCAAATGCCTGGAAAATGGAAGAATCTGGAGAAAGCAGAATTATAGGCGATCCCCAGCCGTTTCCAGAGAGCTTGCCCCTTCTTTTGGGGTGCCTAGACAACGATTTTGGCCAAACCCAAGGGGCGGATCCCTGCCGGCGAAACCTCGACCCGATAGGGCAACATCTCTACCCCGACCTGCAGGGCCTCACGAAACAGACGGGCATAGCGGGGATCCCGTTCTTCGCCGGGGGCAAACTCGGTGCAATCGGCGCGATTGATCCAGTACATCAGCAGAGCCCGCTGCCCCTGTTGGCGCACCGCGATCAAATCTTCCAGGTGTTTTTGGCCGCGAGTGGTCACCGTATCGGGAAACAGCGCACGGGATCCCTTGGCCCAGGTGGTGTTCTTCACCTCCAGATAGGCCGAGCCAGCGTCTCCTGTCAGCAGAAAGTCGATTTTGCTCTTGCCGCAGGTCACCTCCCGTTGCCGGCGGGAAAATCCTGCCAACTGGGGAAACCACCCTCGCTCCAGCCCCCATTCCACCAGGCGATTGGGCAAGCTGGTGTTGATCCCCACCCATACTCCATCCACCTGGATCATCTCCCAGGTGTAGGCCAGTTTCCGTTTCGGCTCTGGGTGATGGGAGAGGTACACAGGTGCCCCCACCTGACAGACCCCACTCATCGGCCCTGTGTTGGGGCAATGGGCGATGATCTGTTGCCCGTTTTCCAGCTCCACATCGGCCAAAAACCGCTTGTAGCGGCTGCGCAGCACCCCTCTGTGCAAGGGGCTCGAAAAGCGGTAAGGCACCGGCCCATCCCTGCACTCCATCCGCAAAGCCTCTCCTTATCGTAGGTATTTTTTCTTTAGGATTTTGGAAATCTTCTCCGGGGATCGTCTCTCCTGCGCTAGGGTGAATCATGTGTCCCAAGGCTTGGGGCAGCCTTTTACGGCTTTTTCCGACTTCATGGGAATTCTGCAGATCACTCTGGGAAGCAGTAAGATCCCTATCGCACAAGAGAGGCGTCTGCATTAGCTGTAGTCAGTGCTGCCGGAAAGAGCTGTATTGGCGATTAAACCCATTTAACACCTCTTTTTTCTGCCCTTTTGTCAAAACTTGGAGAAGAAAACCCGAATGCTGCGTCTTGATCCTGATCCCGGCTTTCAGCCTGCGGATCCCTTGCAGGACAACCGTGGGCGTGTGGCCATATTCATCGACGGATCCAATCTGTTCTATGCCGCTCTGCAACTGGGCATTGAGATCGACTACACCCGCCTGCTGAAGACGCTGAGTGGTCGGTCGCCCCTTTTGCGCTCTTTTTTCTACACCGGCGTCGATCGCAACAACGAAAAGCAGCAGGGGTTTTTGCTCTGGATGCGCCGCAATGGCTACCGCGTGGTTACCAAAGAGCTAACCCAGTTGCCCGATGGATCCAAGAGAGCCAACCTGGATGTGGAAATTGCCGTGGATATGCTGTCGCTGGTGCGCTGGTATGAGACGGCTGTGCTGGTGAGCGGTGATGGGGACTTGGCCTACGCGGTCAATGCCGTCAGCTACCAAGGGGCGCGAGTGGAGGTGGTTAGCCTGCGTTCCATGACCAGCGATCAACTGATCAACTTGGCGGATCGCTACATCGACCTGGAATCCATCAAAGACCAAATCAAGAAGACCAACCGTCCCTCCTCCGCCTACCTGTACCGACCAGGGTTCACCGCCGATGAGGAGGACGAGGGATAACTTTCCCTCCCCCACAGGGAGAAGGGAAAGCAGAGCAACGGGGGGCTTACTGGGCTTTCCAATTTGAAGGGATCCCTTGCAGCAGGTAAACCGGGTTCAGGGGGGCAAAGCGGGTGCCCTCGGCCAGGACGGCAGAGCGGGAGATCTGAACGTGATCTACTCGAACTTGCCAGCCCCGAGAACGCAGCCATTGCAGGGCTTCACTGCAGGTTTCTAGGGTAGCGAAGTTGGCCACTAAGATCCCTCCAGGCCGCAGGCGGGCTTCCACCACCGGCAGCAGGTCGCGGATCCCTTTGCCGCCGCCGCCCAGCACCACCCGATCTGGGTCGGGCAAGTTGGCCAACACTTGGGGGGCTGCCCCCGGGATCACCTGCAGGTTCTCTGGGCCAAAGCGTTGCCGGTTGCGCCGAATCAGACAGATGCCCATGGCGTTGCGCTCGACAGCATAGACCTGGAGCCGAGAAGAGAGGCGGGCTATTTCGATGGCCACCGAGCCGGTGCCGGCACCGATATCCCACACCACGCCCTCTTGGGGGAGCTGCAGGGATCCTAAGGTGAGCAGGCGGATGGGCTGCTTGGTGATCAAGCCGGGCTGGTCGGGAAAGGTGTAGAACTGGTCGTCCGGGATCCCGACCAAAGGCCAGCGATGGGGATCTGGCTCCGGTTCTACCCGTCGCAGCACCACCACGTTGGGGTTGGAGAAGGATGAATTCTGACCTTCCTGGAGGGGCACGATCTGCTCTTGAGGGGATCCCAGTTGACTACAGACCCAGGCTTGGTAACGCACCGGCAGCCGCAGGTCGGCAATGAACTGGGCCAAGACGGTCGGTGTATGCTCCGGATCGGTGAGCACCACGATCACAGGGGATCCCTGCTTGAGAACGGCTTCCAACCGCTCCACTCCCCGCCCGTGCAGGCTGAGGATGGTCGCCTCCTGCCAGGGGATCTGCAGGCGGTTCAGGGCCAGCTGCACCGAGCTCACCTGCGGATAGAAGGCCAACCGCTCCGCTGGGAAATACTCCGTCAACAGCCGCCCGATCCCGAAAAAAAGCGGATCCCCGCTGGCCAACAAAACTAGGGATCCCTGAGCCATCTCCTGCTGCAAAAGCGGGATCCAACTTTCCACCGGCCCGGTGAGCGGGATCTTGCGGGCCGGATGATCGGCAAAGTGCCGGAGCAGATGAGGGGCTCCTGCCAAAACCCTGGCTTGGGAAAGGGGGGGGATCCCCCAGGAAGCCACAGAGCCATCCCCCGCTACCCCTACGACCGCAAGCTGAGGTGACCGCCCAGGTGCTGCCGTAGCCATTTAACGTTCGACAGGTGGGTGGTATTGGCGCATGTGATTGAGAAAATCCAGTCGCAGCTCCGCCACTTCCCGTTGCATTTCCCGCATCTCCCGAATAAAGCTGAGTTGAGCCTCGATCAGGCGGCCATCGCGCTCCCGAAATTGCTCCATCATCATGGCTTGCACTTCCCTCAGTTCGGCAAACCCAGCCTGCATATCTCGGCGGCACTCCTGTATGGCCACCTCCAGCTCGTCTCCCCGCTCTTCGTTCTGTCGAATCCGCTCCTGGTTCTGTTGGATCAACGCCCTGATCTCCTGGATTTCGGTCTGGAGTTGGGCTTCCATAGCCTGCCGCTCGGCCCGCATTTCGGCCATCTGGGCCTCAAAGCGCTCAGCCGACCGCTGCTGCTCGGCCCGCATTTCAGCCATCTGAGCCTCAAAGCGCTCGGCAGATCGTTGCTGTTCAGCCCGGATCTCGGAGATTTGGGCTGCAAAGCCCTGCCGCATCTCAACCATCTGAGCCTCAAAGCGCTCAGCCGACCGCTGCTGCTCGGCTCGCATTTCGGCCATCTGGGCCTCAAAGCGCTCGGCAGACCGCTGCTGCTCAGCCCGGATCTCGGAGATTTGGGCTGCAAAGCCCTGCCGCATCTCAACCATCTGAGCCTCAAAGCGCTCAGCCGACCGCTGCTGCTCGGCCCGCATTTCTTGGATTTGTTCTTGTTGTTGCTGAAGGTTGCGAATCAGCCACTCCTCTTGTTCTGGGGTCATGGGAAAGGTGTAAACTACCCGACCCTGACTGCTTCGCAGTACAGGGCGGGCTTAAGGCCTCCGGCCCGCTGGCGCGAACGGTAGCCCTGCAGTTGGCAAGCCA